>NZ_WEZF01000024.1 GCF_009177065.1 Tautonia marina | reverse complement strand
CCCTTGTTGTACGCCAGCGACGTTCGCCCAGACTACCTCAGACCAACAGCTTGATGCGGCGGCCCTGGGAACGCTGCCCAGTTGTTTCTGGGCAGCGTTTCTCGCAATTAAACTTATTTAAATAATCGTCACGCTGGGGTGCTATACGGTTTTTTCAACTTGGAAGTCGTCGATATGAACGCTCCCTGCGTATCGGGCGATTCGCCCGATGCCGACCGCCCCGGATCTCTGCAACGCCTCGTCCGTGAGGGCAATTGCCCATCGTGGATCACTCCGGAACGACCGGTCGCCATCGAGGTATGCGTTCGTGTCCAGTCGCTGGACCTGAACTCGCACCGTCGAACCTAAGACTTCCAGGGTAACGCGGACCCATTTCGAACTCAACCAGCTCTGGCTAGTGACGGTCCCTAGCGTTGTCGTGAGCCCGTTCTCGACCCGGATCAGTTCAATCTTCAATCCTCGCGTGATCACGGCCGCGTAATAAGATGGCGTTGCCGTTTCCAGGTCTATTCCGCGAGCCATGATGGTGACAGGAACGAGCGAGTCCACAAAGACACTGGCGCTGACGCGGACGTCCGGGCCGAAGTCCTGGTCCACCCATGCCCGAGCGGCTGTATTGCTCTCACCATCCGACTGGAGGGAATAACGCGGACTGAAAGCCCGCGCGTCAGAAACGGTCATGAGATCGTCAGCATGATTGGACCACTGCCGCCATCCTACCGGGAAGATGCCGGTGTCGAAGCCCTCGGTATAGACCGTCTCGAACTCGGAATCTTCGAAGATCGGCGGTTCCACCGTGATGGAGACGATCACCGGGTCGCCGGCGGTGACGGTATCGGTCGGGCGGTAGGTGAACTGGTCGATGCCGCTGAAGTTCGTGTTGGCGACGTAGGTGAAGGAGCCATCGGGATTGAAGTTCAACGTGCCGTTGGTGGGACCTTCGACCAGTTCCGCGACGATCACGACGCCGTCCGGGCCGTGGTCGTTGGCCAACACGCCAGGAGCATCGACGACGAGTGGAGTCCTCCCGCTCGCCGTGTAGAAGTCGGGCAACCCCTGAGGACGGTTGTCGAAGGTGATGCGCACGGTGTTCGTCGTGATCTCGAGCGTCCGAAGGTAGGTCTGATCTCCACGTGTTACTTCGAGAGTGAACGGCCCGCGCGGGTCAATGGTGATGTCTCGCGGGTCCGAGGTCGTCTGTCGTTGAATTTCGTTCACCACCGGGACCGACGCGAGGCGACCTTCCGTGTCCGTGGTTCCTTCAAAGATGAGATTCTGTTCCCGATCGTAGAGCCGGACTTGTCCGTCGGCCACGGCGTCGCCCTCGGGGCCGATCAACTCGAAGTCGACACTGAGTCCGAAGTGGAGATCTTTGGTCTTGATCCCCACATAACGGACGGTATCGGGAGCGCCATCGGCATAGAGGTTGTCCAGGAATCGGAGGTTTCGGGCGGATGTCTTCATCTCGCCCACGTTCAGGCTCGCGAAGGGCATCGACGCACCTTCGGTCAATGTGCGGAATGTGTTGGCGAAGAACGTGATATCCTCATTCACGCCGTCGTAGCTGTCGTTGTCACCGATGTTCAACGCAATGTGGTTGCTCTCGAACGTGTTCCCGGAGAACGTGATGCCCGTACCTGCATCAATCCCGGAGAGCGTCAGACCCCAGGCCTGGCGACTCAGTGAGGGATCCGCCTCGGTGACAATTGCCTTGAAAGTGTTGTTGTTGAAGTGAATGTTCGCGTCAGTCATCTGCCCGTTGCCATTGCTGGCACTGATTCGAGCACCCGTCGCAGCCCAGCTCAAGCCCGGACCGGCCTCGCCGACGAACATGTTGTCGTGGATCGAAATATTGCGGAATTGCGAGGAGTAGTTCCTCATTCGGAAGGCAGTCGCTTCCATGCTGCTCGCGCTGTATTCGAGATTCGGGCGTTCGCGGGCCTCAAGGTGATTATTATAAATCGATCCATTTTGGATCACCCCCGTTCCCCCGGCGCCGTCGAGCAGAATTCCTCGGCCGTTGATCGGAATCACGGTATTCCCGGAGATCTCGAAGTTGCGCAGGCCATTATAGAGCACAATGCCGTAACTGTTCGTTGCAACAGCGTCGTGGCGAATGTCATTGTCGTGGACTATGACTTCCGTGAGCGATCCGCCGGAGATCAGGATTCCCATTTGGAGGGATCCGGTAACCTCATTGTTCTCCACTCGGAGAATGCCACTTGCGGCGGAGAGATTGACCGCAGCATAAGCAGCCTGGCGGTTCGAGACCCGACTCATTGACCCGACAATCGTGGTGTTGCGGACCGTAGTGTTAGTGGACCACTGGCCGTGGATCATGTGGGTATCCAGGCCGCCCGCTCGGAGTTCCACATTGTCCACTGTTGCTCCCGTGGAGCTTCGGAGGTAGAGCGGGATCCCCTGATAGCCAAGCGCTGGGCCCTGTACGATTCGGCCGTTCGTTACCGTGAAGTCGCGAACCTTGGTTCGATTGTTGTTTACATGCGAGGTTTGGAGGTATGACGGAAGGTAATACGTTGAGGGTGTTGCGACGATGCCGGATTCGCGGGCGCGAGAAACCTCCACGAAATCGAGGTCGATCGTGTCCGACTCCCCCTCGGGAGGTTCGGCGGTGATGGCCAGTCGGACGGACATGGCGGTCGGGGGAACGAGGGTGGCCAGCGCGGTGCGTCCTCCATCGGCTCGGGTCCGAGAGCTGGCGAGGACTGACCCCGTCTTCGCGTCGAGGATGGACAAGGTGACGTAAGAACCCCAGCGTCCCTTGATCGAAACCGCGGCGGTATACTCGACTCCGGCCGAGGGTAGATCAAGCACCTCGGAGACGATGGTCTCCGGCGCCTGGATTGCCTCGAACCGGAGCATCGACGTGCCCCACATCCCCTCGCGAGCAGGGGCACGAAGTACTGACGGGGCCTGCGACAGATCCCAGCCGGGGGCGTCAGTCGGCGAACTGCCGTCCTCGAAGCCGGCATTGGGCACATGGATCGGGGCGCTGTTGCCGTAGGTAATCGTGTGGCCGTTGAGATCAAAGGTGATGTTACTGTTCAATACGATGAACGCGGTCCCCTCGACGGTCACGTCGGTTTGCAGTACGTAGGTGGTGTCGGCCTGGTCCAGGTAGTAGGGGCCGTCACCGCGGGCGGCTAGCCAGGCCTGGTCGATGAGGATGGTGTTGGCAGGCAGCGGAGCGTGGACGGTGACGGTGAAGGACTGGCTAGCGGTGGCCTGACCGTCGCTCACGAGGACGGTCATGGAGTGCGTCGCGATCTGGCTGGTGGTGGGGATCCAGGAGAACTGGCCCGTGGCGGGATCGATGGAAGCGCCGTCGGGGGCGTTCTGGAGGCTGTAAGTCAGAATCTGGGCCGGGAGATCGGGGTCGGTGGCAACCGCCTGGAAGCGGAGTTCGGTGTCGGTGGTGGCGCTCTGATTGCTGATCGGGGTGAGGACGGGAGCGGCGTTGACTTCGTTGACGCGAACCGTGATCGTTTCCTGATCGGTGAGCTGGCCATCACTGACCTGGAGGATGACGCTGTAGGACGCGGGGCCCTGGGCTTCGGTCGGGGTCCAGGAGAAGACACCGGTTGAGGGGTCGATGGATGCGCCCTGGGGGGCGTCGCGGAGGCTGAAGGTTAAGCCGTGGGCGGGAACGTCCTGGTCGCTGGCGGTGACGACGAAGGTCAGCTCGGTCAGCTCATCGATCTCCTGGTCACCGACGGGATCCAGGAGCGGTGCCGTGTTCGCGGAAGCAGCGATCGTGGTCGTCGTGGAGACGGTGGTGGATCCCCCGTCCTTGTCGGTCGCCGTCATCGTGATCGTAAAGGTCCCGGCCTCGGCAAAGGTGTGGGAGACGTTCTGGCCGATCGCTTGGGTCCCGTCGCCGAAGAGCCAGCGATAGTCGAAGCCTGCGGACTGATCGATGGGACTGGAATCGGTGGCCGAGGCAGCGAATTGCAGCGGGACAAAGGCTTGGCCTGAGGAGGGACCGGAAAGCGATGCCGCGGGTGCCACGTTATCGACTGTGACCTTCAACGAGTCGGTTGACGTGATGCCGTAGGCGTCAGTCACCCGTACGGTCGCGGTGTAGGTTCCATTGTCCAGGTAAGTATGGGTCGGCGTCAGCGAGCCGGTCTGCGTCGAACCGTCACCGAACTCCCAGACAATCTCGAAAGGACCTGCGCCGGATGCGGTTGCCTCGAAACTGATTGGTTTGCCTTCCATCCCCGTTCTGTCTGCTCCGGCATCGATCAGCAGTGGGGTGACTTCGACCACACTCAGCGCATTGAGTGCGAACGTCGAGTTGACCCCTCCCTGATCAGCCAACCGCATGTTCAACTGGCCGTCTGCGACAATGACGCGAAACGTTGGACTCGCGTATTCACCTTTTGAGGTACGAACGTTGGAGGCGACCTGGTCTCCCTCGATCCAGAGTGAAATCTGGTCACGAGCAGCTTGAGCATCTCCCAGCGTCGGTGTCACATCGTAAACACCAACTGGTACATCAACCATGAAGGTGTGATCGCGGCCCTGGTGGAAATCCCGAAGTAAGTCGTTCGGTTCACCCCGATCAATCGAACCGAGGCCACGCGTTGACTGCCATCCAAATCCGCGTTCTTGATTGTAGGTGTACTTTGGGGTCTTGATGAAGTTTTCGTCGGCGGGAGACGACTCGAGCCCGAAGTCAAAATGCGCCGCGAAGCCCGAACTGCTCAGTAAGGTTTTCGGCTCAAGAGGTTCCAGGTTCAGCATCTTGGCACGACGAACACGAAGGCGGTTAGGGCGGCTCATCGGATGACCTCGCAAGTGGGCGCGGACCGGGATCGGCACTGATCCCAGGTTTGGCTCAGTGTTAGTGGACAGACGTCATAAAGTCGTGTGGTGGGTCGTGTCGGAAAGGCTCGGTCGTCTTCGTGCCGAGTCCCAACGTCTCTCCGGGCCGGTCCACAGCAACGGAACCAGCACAACACGAACGCAACTCACTTCTGGGAGAACCATAGAGCGCGAGGATGGTTAACAAGGTGTTGGAAACGAAAATTCGAGGAAGTTCCAGAAGTGGCTGGCGAACTTCTCGGTCGACGAGGCAAGCGAGGCAAGGTCGTGCGATTCATGAGATGGTCGAATAAAGTCTGTGGTGCAATTCCCTGCAGCCAAACCCCTGCGTGTCGCATAGATAAATGCATTTGAAATGCATTGGATTGGTGTTGCAATCGCAGCTTGATTGGGTGGCGGATTCGCTGAGTGGAGAGCAGGGGTGGTCGAAGAAAAGTCGTCTTTCCAGCGGTGTGGCCGGGGATGTGTGTCCTTCACAAAAAGCGTTGGGACACATTCGCTCACACGAACACTGGGGCGAATGATTACACGATCTGGGGAACGGTTATACGTTGCTCGCTCATTCATGGCAATCGGTCGTAAACCGTGAAACGACCGATGTTGAAAAAAAGAAACGCGATTCATCAGATGATTGCACGTTTGTCGCCTCGCGGTCATTGGTTCATGGGTCAAGCGAGTTCTTAGTGCCGTTCCGGCAAGCACTTCCGTTGCCGGTGTGATCGATGTCGAGCTCGCATCCACTCCGTCTGGCCGATGTAATTCCTTGGGTTAGGAAGGATGTTGGGATTGTAGCCTCAGGAGATTGGTCTGCCGTTTGCGTGGGACTGTGGTGCAGGCCGGGTTAAATTGGATTTAATGCAAATGTTTGCTAATAAATAATTATAATAACCATTTGATTGTTGACTTTAAATTCAGAAGCTTGGCCTTATCTTCATTATTCGTGTCCGCTTGCGGCGCGTCACGGAAGCCGGTACAGGTTCGAAATCGTGTTGTTCCCAGAGGTCGCGTTGGTGCGGACTCGAGGGGATCGGTTCGCCTCCGGTGTCTTCCTCCGTCCCAGATGGGCGTTCAGCTGAAGTGTGAACCCACCGGCTTCGGATCGGTAAAGCTTCCGTGAGAAGGAGTTCTGCCTGGTGCTGCCGCAACCGTCTCGATTGAACTTCACAACGTCCGAGACAGCCATTGTCGAGTCTGCCGAGTACCGTTCGGTATCGACCATTTCAGGCCCCTTCATTGTCAGCTTCGACATCGAGGAGCACGACCGGATTGAGGCCGCTGTTGGGCTGACCCTCGATCCCACGCTCCGGTCCCTCTATGCGCAACGCATGGTCGCAACCACTGAGTGGATTCTGGCAGAGTTGGACCGCCAGGAGATCCGTGCGACCTTCTTCATTCTCGGCACGATTGCCCGATCGAAACCGGACCTCGTTCGGGCCATTCACCGGGCAGGACACGAGGTTGCCAGTCACGGGTGGAACCATCAGCGCCTCCATTCCATGACTCCCGAGACCTTCCAGGACGATCTCCGGATGAGTCTCGATGCGCTCCAAGACGTGACCGGGGAACCCGTGCTTGGCTACCGAGCTCCCACGTTCAGTGTGGTTCGGAAGACGGCCTGGGCGATCGACATCCTGGCGAGTTCCGGACTGCGCTACGATTCGTCGATTTATCCCATTCACCATGATCGGTACGGAGTCCCGAGCGCTCCCCGAACCCCGTTTTTGGCACGTGGTGAACACCACGAGATCCTCGAACTCCCCCCGGCCACCCTGCAAGTCGGTCGCCTCACTCTGCCAATTGGGGGGGGAGGATACTTCCGACTCCTCCCTGGGTCCTGGATGCGTCATGCGATTGATCAGGCGCGTTGCTCGGCGCAAAACCAAGCAGTCATGCTTTATTTTCACCCCTGGGAATTCGATCCGGATCAGCCCCGACTTCCCTTGAAACAGCCCAGCCGGCTGAGAACGTATGTGGGCATCGCCCGAAGCCGCTCCCGGCTGACCGCTTTGCTAAGCGGAAGACGGTTCGAGCGTGCGATCGATATAGCACAAGATGTGTTGACTCGTCGCAACGCACTCGCCTCGTTTTCGCTCGTGGACTGAGATTTTCTTCAGTTCCTGCTTGTCATGACGGACCGGCTCGCAGTAGTTTGAAACCGCAATGACGCTCGAATGCACTCGATGATGGTAGTTGCGGTGGCCTAGGTGTTTGGTGTGGTCGGCTTTACCGCTCCGAATTCTGCATTGCAAAGACGAATCTTCATATGAGACGATTCAACTGGATCTTCTTCCTCGTTCTGCTGACGATTGCCGTCGTTACAGGGCTGGGCGTGTACCTCATCCACGGCCGCCAGGTGCAAAGCCAGGCGAGCGGGCTGCTCGACTATGCCCGGAACGCGGAGTCCGCAGGGGATCTGGACCTCGCCGTCGAACACCTCGAGCGCTTCCTTCAATTCGAGCGCGACGATCCTGAGGCCTGGGCGCTCTATGCCCGGATCGTCGACCGCCGCGATGCCGAGCAGACCAACTCGCGACAGGTCTTCCAGGTCCTGGAACAGGCCCTGCGATTCGTACCCGACGACGAGGAACTCCGCCGCCGATGCGTCGACCTCGCCCTGGAGATGGGCAACTTCGAGGAGGCCCGGCGCCATCTCAATCTGCTGTACGAGGCGGTGAATCCCGACGATCCCGATCAGCAGAGCACCGCCGCGGAACTGGAAGCCCAGCTCGGTCGTTGCGAGGTTGGCCTCGCCCGCTTCCGTGAGGCGGAAACCTGGTTCCGCAAGGCATTAGAACATGATCCGGGTACCGTTGACGCGAGTCTGGAACTGGCAAGAGTCCTGCGGGATCGCCTGGAGCGACCGGCCGATGCCGACGCGGTGATCGCGCAGATGGTCGAGGCGAACCCCGAGTCGGCCCGTGCTCGCCTGCTCCGCTGGCAATATCAGGAGCAGTATGAGCTGGATTCGGACCCTGAGGATGTCACCTTTGCCCTCCAGGCCGCACCCGACGACGACGAGGTTCTGCTCGCCGCAGCCCTGCTGGCCGAACGCAATGAGGACCGCAACACCGCTCGGTCTCACCTGCGGCATGCGATCGAGACCAACCCGGATCAACCGGACCTCTACCTCGCCGCTGCGTCACTGGAAACCCAGGACCAGAAGCCCGAACAGGCCGTGGCAATTCTGGAACAAGGGGTCGAGTCCCTCCCCGACGATCTCGAAATCCGCTTCTTCCTCGTCGATGCCCTGATCAGCCAGCGCGTCCAGGATCAGGATCCTGCTGGGGCGGAATCCCCCTCCGACGACGAACTCAATGCCATGATCCTCGATCTCAAAAAACGAGGCATGGCCGAGGGATTCACCCGCTATCTCGAAGCGCGTGTGCTGTTCCATGACCAGCAGTGGGCCAGGGCGATCCGGCAGATCAATACCGCCCGGCGGCTCCTCGCAGGACTCCCGGACCTGGTCGGGCGACTCGACCTGATGCTGGCCGAGTGTCACGGCCGCCTCGGGGCCGACGACCAGCAGGTCGCTGCCCTCCGGCAGGCCGCCGAACGGGGCACAACGGCCCCGGTCGCTCGTCTGGAACTGGCCCGTCGGCTCGAGAACGACGGCAATCCCGAAGCGGCCTTCCTGCTCCACCTCATGCTCCTGGAGGAACGGCCCGAATCGCAGCTCGACCTCGTCCGCCTCTTGATCCAGCAGAACCTGCAAAAGGCTCCGGCCGAGCGGAACTGGCGCGAAGCCGAAGAACGGCTCGCGCTGGCTGAACGCGTCCTTCCCGAGTCGAAGACCGATGTCGACCTTCTGCGCGTCGACCTGCTGCTCGCTCAGGATCAGGTGACCAGGGCTCAGGAGGTCCTGGCCAGCCTCGTCCGGCGCGATCCCGACGACTGGCGCGTTCCCATCGCTCAGGCTCGGATGGCGGAACGCCAGGGGAACTCTGGCACTGCCCTCAAGCTGCTCGACCAGGCCGAAGCGCAGCACGGCGCCGCCCGCTCGATCGACCTCGAACGGATTGCCAACTGGACTCGCCAGGGCGGTGACGAGGCCAAGGCCTTCCTGACGCAATTCGCCGCACGGGTTCCCGATCGTCCCGCCGAGGATCAACCCGCCTTGCTCGAAGCCCTCGCCGTGGCGTTCCTGCGATTGGGCGAGGTCGAACAATCGCGGTCCCTCTGGAAACAGCTTGCCGAGGCCCAGCCCGACAACATCCGCCTCCGGATGGTCCTGATCGACCTCGCCCTGGCCGCCGCCGAGCCGGACGAGGTCCGCGATCACGTCGACGCCATGCGTCGGATCGAAGGTCCCGACGGCCTCCTCTGGCGCTACGCCGAGGCGATCCTGATGCTCGACCTCGCCTCCCGGGGCGATGCCAACGCCCTCCGGACCGCCCGCGACCGGGCCCGCGAGATCAACGTCCGGTCTCCCGAGTGGTGGGGCAGCTACGCCATCACCGCCCAGATCGCCGAACGCGAAGGCCAGATCGACGCGGCCACCCAGAACTACCTGCTCGCCATCGAGCGCGGCGCCAATCAGCCGACCCTGGCCCGCCGGCTCGTCGGCCTGCTCTACCAGCAGCAGCAGTTCGACACGATCGATCGCGTTGCCGGGATCCTCGAACGCCGCAACGCCGGCCTGGCCGACCTGACGCTCATCGAGGCCATGAACGCCCTGCGGCGCGGCGAGGTGGACCGGGGAATCGCCCTGGCCCGTCGCATCCTCCCGGAGGATTCCACCAACGCCGCCGATCACCTGTTCGTCGGCCGCATGATGGTCTATTCCGGTCGCTACGACGACGCCGAGCCGGTCCTCCGCCGGGCCCTCGAACTCAGCCCGGCCGATCCGACCGCATGGCTCTCGTACGCCGAATGCCAGTTGCGGCGCGGTCAGGACGACCGCGTCCGGGCGATGCTCACCGAGGCCCCTCAGGCCGTCGCGGCCGACCAGCGCGAGCTGACCCTCGCCCGGCTCCAGGATCTCCTGGGCGAGACCGACGAGGCGCGTAAGACCTTCGAGGAGGCGCTCCGCAAGCGGCCCGACGACCTCGGCACCTTGCGGTCGGTCATCGAGTTCACCGTGCGGAATGGCGATTCCGAACGGGCCAACGCCCTGCTGGAACGCGTCCGAGATCCCGGGCTGAAGGCCACCGAGGCCGACCTCGCCTGGGCCAACCGCATGCGGAGCATGATGCTCCTGCAATCCGGCGACCTGGCCCAGGTCGACGAGGCCCTCGAAATCGTCCGGACCAACCTCGAAGAGAACCCCTACAGCTTCGACGACCAGAAGATGCGGGCCATCCTCCTCTCGATGCGGCCCAGCCGCCGGCAGGAATCGATCGACGCCCTCAAGCAGCTCGACCAGAACCGGGCGCTCGAACCCAACGAGCAGTTCCTCCTGGCCATGCTCCACGGCGCCGGGGGAGACTGGCAGGCCAGCCGCTCGGTCCTGACCCGAATTGTCGACAACCCCGTCTCCCGCGACCCTCGGCCCCTCATCTTCTTCATCAGCCTTCTGCTCGATCAGGGAGACCTGGACGAGGCCGGCCGCCGCATCCCGCAGCTCCACACCCTGCTGGGGGAAACGCTCCAGGTCGTCGCCCTCGACGCCCGCCTGCTCAAGGAACGCGGCAACGATCCGGACGCGGCCGCCCTGATCGAACGCTACGCCGAAAGCCACCCCGACGAGATCGGGTCGATCGCCAACCTCTTCGACCAGCTCGACTTCCCCGAGCAGGCCGAGGCCGCCTATCAGGCCTTCATCGACCAGGACCCCGAGGAAAAGACGCGCCGGCTGGCCCTGGTCGCCTTCCTGGCTCAGCAGGGCCGCACCAACGAGGCCCTCTCCCTCTGCGACACCCTGCGGGCCGACGTGCCTCCCGAGGCGCTGGCCGAACTCGCCGTCAGCGCCCTGGCCCTGAACCCCGAGGCCGCCGACGCCCACTACGAACAGGTCGAGCGCTGGCTGCTCGACGCCTTGACCGTTGACCCGGACTCCGGTCCTCTCCTGGTCCAGCTTGCGGTCCTTCGCACGCTCCAGGAGAACTACCCCGAGGCCGAGTCACGCTACCGGGACGCGCTCCGGCGCGATCCCAACAACCTCCAGGCTCTCAACAACCTGGCCTGGTTGATCGGCTTCCGCGATCCCTCCGGATCCGAAGCCCTGGCACTGATCGAGCAGGCGATCGAGCGGGCCGGCTCCGTCCCGGCTTTGCTCGACACCCGCGCCGTCCTGAGGCTCCTCAAAGGTCAGGTCGAGCTGGCCCTGGAGGACCTCCGCATCGCCCTGGCCAACGCTCCGGACATTCCGCAGCTTTCCTTCCATCTGGCCTGGGCCCAGCAGACCGCCGGCAACCTTGAGGAAGCCCGTGAGGCCTTCGAAATGGCCAAACAACAAGGCTTGAAGCAGGAGACCGTCGATTCCCTTGAGCGCGGCGCCTACCACAGACTTGAGAATGATTTAAGCAAATGATGGCATGAGCGGAAGATGTCTGTGGTTTGCTTGAATCGATTTCGGCATTTTCTCGTTGAGAGATGCTCTTTATTGTGGTGCGTCACGCTTCAAATGAGGTCGATATCACTGACCGAGTCTCCCAGGGATCCCTTGAGAGGCTGATTTCCACCTTAGGTTAAGGATCAATAAGATGTCGCGAATGTTCTTGCGCGGCGCGGCCGCGTTGACCTTTCTCTTTCTCGGAAGCTCATTCGCTTCCGCCTTCCCCGTCGTCAATCAAGTGCGAACCACTGCCACTCTGAGCGGCGCGCTGACCGGAACTGTTCAGTATCGACTGACCGACGGAGGGTCTCTGACGACCCGGAACAATACTTACGCGCTGGCGCTTTCTACAAGGACGACCAGTGGCGGTACCAATCAAGATGGGTCGATCAGCTACGGCCAAATCACGCCGTCGACGATCTACCGAACGTACTGCATGGAGATTACGGAGAATCTCAATCAGAACGCGATCACGACCGTCATCGACCGCATTCCACCCGGGACCGCCGATCCGCGTCAGAGTCCGCTTAGTGTGAAAACTCCTAGTGTCGCTGCGATGGAGCGAGCAGCTTGGCTGGTTCGTTACGGTGAGCAATTGGTCGGCGGTACGACGCACGAGAAGCAGGCAGCGGTTCAGCTCGCGATCTGGGAAATCGTTTATGATGCTGGAGCTACTGCCGAGGGAAATATCAACACGATTAACGGCACGAACGCCGGATTCCGTGTCGACTCGGGGTTCACTGCCACGACGCTCAGCAATGTCGAAACACTGCTGAAATTGTCGTGGAATGAAGGTACTGTGCGACGACATGACGGTCTAGGCTTCTACCAAAACGTCACGCTCAACAGTAGTGGTACCGAGACCGTTAGACTCGCCAATGGCCAGAATGTTCTTGCCGCCGTCCCCGAGCCCTCGACCTTCGCCATCGCCGGCCTGAGCGGCCTGGCGATGCTGGGCCTGGGGCTGCGTCGCCGTAAGATGGCCCGAGCCTGAGTGACGTCGAGGCTACGTCGGCGGGAGACTGTTCGGCATGGCCTGTCCACGAGATTCGTGGGGTATCACACGTCAGGCGTTTTTCCCCGGACGAACGCCACCCGGTTGACGCACGATCGTCCGGTTCGTGTCCTCTCGTCCAGGAGGGCAGGAGCCGAGGCGATCGTTGTATTGAGGGAGGTCCTCCGGCGCCGCACTTGGGGATGGAACAGGTTCAAGGGAGCGTCAGGTCCACGGACGAGCTGGATCGGCTGATGGCCAAACTTATCAGGAATCGGCGGCTTGTGTCAGAAAAATGCAAATAATCACGCCATGTTAAAGTTGAGGAAATATCAAAATTTTTTGTTGAATTGGGATGCGATTGGTGATATCACGGAACACGGAATGATCACCAGCTACGGTTCTGAGAGGCTTTGCGAAACAGTCTCCGCATCGGCTGGTCGTTCAGTAGAGTAGCGTGGCGATCCGGCCCTGCTGTTCTGGTGGTCTCCCTCTCCGGTGCGGAACGTCCGGAGGGTGTGCAAGCATCCGGTTGAGAGCCGAATGCACTGGATCATTACGATGTGCCGGCGTTCCGGTAATCGCCTGTTCGCGTGCGAGTGTTCAATTCAAGGAGTCATAGCGATGAGTGCCTTGGTCCAGCAACGACTTCAATCATTCGGAACCCTGCGGCTTGTCGCCGCCATGGGTGTTTTGCTGCTTGCGCCGGGGGTAGCGTCGGCGTATCCGCTTTCCGTGACCCGAACGACGACCGGAACCACTGGAAGTAACACTGAACTGGTGTGGAATCCCGCCGCTGGAGTCTGGAGTGACGGCGGTTTCTCGATCACCACCATGGTCGAGAAGGACGGCACGCAGCTCGTAGGTTCTGACCTGTTCCAAGTCTTCAAGTACACCTACTCGATCACCACCCCCTTGGTGGGCGGCAACCTCAGCCACGTGGTCGTTCAGCTGAGCCAGAACATCTTGGACGATCAGTGGGGGATTTTCGGTGTCAATTTGAATAACTTCACCTTCGATGGTGACTCCCTGAACAACTCGATCAAGACCCATACCGAAGCTCAAGGCAATCCCGGAATGCCCGCAGACCTTTTCGGGATCAAGCTGAACATTGCGGACACCAACCCGGCGTCGTTCAGTTTCCGGAGCCTTCAAACGCCGGTTTGGGGTAATTTCTATGCGAAAGACGGTGGAGGCACGGGAGATGGTGCGGTCTGGGCGCACAATAAAGACTTCCTCTCCACTCCTTCGCCGCTGGACGTCACGGCAGCCAACGTCGATTCGGGCGATTTCGCTGGTTATGTCATCACGGCGGACACTGCCCGAGTTATCGTCCCCGAGCCCTCGACCTTCGCCATCGCTGGCCTGAGCGGCCTGGCCATGCTGGGCTATAGCCTGCGTCGCCGCAAGCTGGCCCGGGCCTGACACCCACCCGTTGGCCGCAGTTGCCCAACCCTGATCCCCTAACGACACGACCCCCGGCGCACCCCACGCCGGGGGTCGTGTTCGTTCGGGCCTCGATCCATCACCGGGGGGCGGAATTCCGACCCGAACGATGAGCCATCTCCCAGCATCTCTTGTCCGAGAGCGAGTTCGGACTCAGGTGGTCGACTGGAAACCTTGCACGACCGAAGACCCGGGAGCGGATGACCATACCGTACCAAGTTGACCCGAGCCCCGCGCGTTTCGGCACTCGACGGATTTCGAGTGACTGCCGATGGGACAATTCCCGATGATCTCGTCGTGGTCTCGTCCAATCGCTCAGGCGAACGCCTGGGACGACGGACACGTGGCCCTCCTCTTTGGCAATCCGACCCGATGTCCTTACGGCCTTTCCCTGAGAAATAGTCAGCGCGAAACGAACCCAAGTCCACGCGCCCTCTGGCATCGTGGGCCTCCCGACCGCGCGGGCCTTATCAGGAATGGCTCTCTTCACCCTCCATTGCCGCCGCGAAACGAACCCAACAGGCGCCGAGACACCGCCGCGAATCGAACCCAAACCCCGGGAACCGAATTCCCCCAATCGAACCCGGTCGATTCGTTGTAACGCGTTGTGACACCAGGAAAATCGCCTGATCGATCCCAGCGCACCGCGGCGCACCCGATGGGCGCACCGCGGCGCACCGAGCCCGCTTTCGCGACTCGACGAACCCCCAGGAGCAACAACCTCATGGCCCGTCCCGCTCGACGCCGTCCTGTCTCGGGGAAGCGCCCCCGAGGGCCCGCCGCCGATCGGCCCGGACCTCCGCAGGCCGGTTCGCCGCCCCCAGCGAACGCCCCCCGATCTCAGCCGACCGGATTGCCACTCCGCAAGAAGCTCCTCTTTTCGGCGATCGTGACCGTCGGCCTCCTGGCTGTTCTGGAACTGGCCCTGGCCGTCCTCGGCATCCGCACGGCGGCCAGCGGGCGTGATCCCTATGCCGGCTTCACGCCCCGGATCCCTCACTTCGAGACGGTGACCGAACCCGATGGCACCCGGATGGTCCGGGTCGCGGAGAATCGGGCCGAGGTGCTCAACCCGGTGAGCTTCCCCGAGACGAAACCGGCGGGCTCGTACCGGATCGTTTGCCTCGGGGGCTCGACGACCTACGGCCGGCCCTTCTTCGATCACACGGCCTTTCCCGGTTGGCTCCGCGCCTTCCTGCCGGCGGCCGATCCGTCCCGCGACTGGGAGGTGATCAACGCCGGCGCCATCAGTTACGCGAGCTACCGCGTCCGGGGCCTGATGGAGGAACTCAGCCGCTTCGAGCCGGACCTGTTCGTCGTCTACATGGGGCACAACGAGTTTCTCGAACGCCGGACCTATGCCGACGTGCTCGCGACGCCCGGCTGGCTCCGCGGGGCAGGGGGGCTCATCCATCAGACCCGCACGGCGACGGTGATCCAGCAAGGGCTTGACCGCGTGGGACTGCTCGGCCCCCCCGATCCGACCCACCGCGCCGCCGGCCTGCAGGACGAGGTGACCCGTATTCCGATCAACGCGGTAGGCCCCGAGGCCTACACCCGTGACCCGGCCTTCCATGCCGAGGTCCTGGCCCACTTCGAGGCCACCTTGCAGGCGATGGTTGACCTGGCCGAATCCCGGGGGGCGGGGCTCATCCTGGTCACCACTCCATCGAACCTCCGCGACTTCGCCCCGATCAAGAGCGAGCACCGCGCCGGGCTCGGCCCCGAGCAGCTCCGCGACTGGCAGACGCACTTCGACGCCGGCACCGCCGCCCTGGCGGCCGGCGATTCCGAGGCGGCGCGCGAGGCCTTTGCCCGGGCCGAGGCGATCGACGACCAGCACGCGGAACTGCTCTACCGATCCGGCCAGGCACTCGATGCGCTGGGCCAGACCGAGGCGGCCCGGGACCGTTTCCTCCGGGCCAGGGAGGAGGACATCTGTTCGCTCCGAGCCCTTTCGGCCACCAACGAGGCGATCCGCCGCGTCGCCGCAGCGCGGGGCGTTCCCCTGGTCGATGCCGAGGCGCTGCTGACCGCGCGATCCCCGGATCAGATTCCCGGCGAGGAGGCGTTCTTCGACCACGTCCACCTGAAGGTTGAGCCCCACCGGCGGCTCGCCCTCGACCTGCTTGAGGCGATGGCGACCGCAGGGGTTGTGCAACCGGTCGAGGACTGGGGCGAGGCGACGATCGCCGCGGTCACCGCCACGGTCGAAGCCGGAATCGACGGCCCACGCTACGCCCGGGAGCTGTACGCCCTCTCGGGGCTCCTCGAGTACCTCGGCCAGCCCGAGCAGGCGCTGAAGCGCGTGCTGGAGGGACTCGACCTCTCGGGCGATGACCCGGAGGGCTGGTCCCTGGCCGGTCGCTACCGGGCCGCGATGGGTCGGCCGGAGGAGGCGGCGGCCTCGTTCCGCCGGGCGCTGGCCCTCGATCCGGCGTCGATTCCCGCGCACGAAGGGCTCGGTGCCTTGCTCCTCGACACCGGGAACCCCGAGGCGGCCCTGGTCCACCTGGAGGCCGTCTGGAAAAGGGCGCCCAATGCCGTGGCCAACCTCAACCGGATCGGGGTGGCGTATTCCCGGCTCGGTCGACTGGTGGAGGCGACCGATTGGTTCGCCCGGGCGATCCAGCTCAACGGGAACGATCCGGCGATCCTGAGCAATCTGGGCCGGGCCGAGGAACTCCTCGGGCGCCGCGAGGCCGCCCGGGAGCATTACCGGACGGCCTTGCGGATCGATCCCAACCATCCCGAAGCCCAGGCCGGGCGGAGGCGGCTCGCCTCCTCCCCCTGACCGGGCGACCCCGCGCGATCGGGTTCAGAACAGGGTGTAGATAAACGGCGCGGCGGCCGAGCCCGAAAGGGCGACCAGTAGCCCGATTGCTGCCAGAACCACCAGGATCGGCAGAAGCCACCACTTCTTGTTGTACCGCAAGAAGGCCAGGAACTCGCCGGTCAGCGTGCCGTGGCCGGCCTCGGCACTCAGGTGTTCAAAGGAGGTCGGGCCGGTCGGCTTCGACGCGTCGCGCGGGGTGCTCATCATCAAGGGTCCATTTTCGAACAGAGGGGATTTCATTCCATCACATCAGAACTGATCGAAATAACGCCGGGGGTCGTCCGTGGCGGGGATCGCGATCCAGTTGGTGTCTCGATCGCCTGGCGGGCGCAGCAACAAGGGATCCCGGCCCAGGAGCCGAAGCCCGAGGCCCACGGGCGTGAAGACGCCGTAGTAGACCACCGCCAGGATCAGTCGGGAAACCGTCCAGCCGATCGGGAACGCCAGGACGCTCCAGGCCACATAGATCGGCCGGACCGATCCCGGCCGGACCAGGCCAGCCAATCCGACCGTGACCGCCAGGCCGGCGAGGACCAGGCCCCTCGTTTGGTGCTCGAGAACCAGCCCATGCCAGGCCGCGAGCCCCCCGAAGACCAGCAACCAGAGTCCGGCAAACTGGCGGAGCATGCGGTCGGCCGGCCGGAACGAAAGGTCGGACCACTGCATGGGCGATCGTCTCGAACAGAGGAACCCGGGCGGGTGGGTTAGTCCAGAGGATACTGGGAAACCAGCGTCGAACGAAAGGCTTCAGGATTCGCATCCTTCAGCTCCGATCGATCGATCACATGATCGCCGAGCACAAGCAGGTCCATCTCGGTGGCCAGGAAGCAGCGGTAGGCGTCCTCCGGGGTGCAGACGATGGGCTCGCCCCGGACGTTGAAGCTGGTGTTGACCAGGATCGGGCAGCCGGTGAGTTGCTCAAAGGCCCGCAGCAGGGCGTGGAAGCGCGGCGCACGCTCGTGGTCGACCGTCTGGACCCGAGCACTGCAATCAACGTGGGTGATCGCTGGCACCTGGGAACGCACCACCCGGACCCGGGCGCGCAGGTCGGGGTCGTGCTCCATGAGGTGCGATTCGTCCGGAGTGAGCGGCACCAGGCGGTCCTTCCGAACCGGGGCGACGACGAGCATGTACGGGCTCTCGCGTCCTCGGGGCAGGTCAAACCACTCCTGCGCGCGCTCTCGGAGGACGGCCGGAGCGAAGGGCCGGAAGCTCTCGCGGTACTTGATCTTCAGGTTCAGGGTCGTCTGCATCTCGGCCGATCGCGGATCGGCCAGAATGCTCCGGGCCCCCAGGGCCCGGGGGCCGAACTCCATGCGGCCCTGAAACCAGCCGACGACCTGGCCCGTGGCCAGGGCCCGTGCGACGGACTCGCAGAGCGACGCCTCGTCCTCGAAGCGGCGGGCCGGGATCTGCTCCCGGGCGATCCACGAGGCAATCTGCTCGGGGGCAAACGACGGACCGAGCAGGCTGCCGTGCTGGGAGTCCGTCGGGTCGGCATCCCGCGGGTTGCCGAGCAGTTGATGCCAGACGAACAGGGCGGCCCCGAGGGCCCCGCCCGCGTCACCGGCGGCCGGCTGGACCCAGAGGTCCTCGAACGGGCCTTCCCGGAGCAACCGGCCGTTGGCAACACAGTTCAGGGCCACCCCGCCGGCCATCACCAGGCGGGTCATCCCGGTCTGGCGCTGCAACCGATCGGCGATCCGGAGCAACACCTCCTCGGTCACGGCCTGGATGCTCGCCGCCAGGTCCATGTGCCTTGGCTCAATCTGGGACTCCGGCCGGCGGGGAGGCCCCCCGAAGCGGCGGTGGAAGCGCCGGCCGGTCATCGTCAGGCCGTGCGGATAGGTGAAATAGTCCATGTTCAGCCGGAAGCTGCCGTCGGGCTTCAGGTCGATCAGCTCCCGGAGGATCAATTCCCGGTAGATCGGCCGGCCGTAGGGGGCCAGGCCCATCAGCTTGTACTCGCCGCTGTTGACCCGGAAGCCGCAGTAGGCGGTGAAGGCCGAGTAGAGCAGGCCCAGCGAGTGCGGAAACCGCAGCTCCTCGGTCAGCGCGATCTGGTGGCCTCGACCGACGCCGAGCGTCGTCGTGCTCCACTCGCCGACGCCGTCAACCGTCAGGATCGCCGCCTCGGCAAAGGGGCTCGGGAAGAAGGCGCTGGCGGCGTGCGACTCGTGGTGCGTGGCGAAGACGAGCCGAGCGCGGGGCATCCCCCCCAGCCCGCGGCGGATCGTCGGGCGCAGGTGCAGCTTCTGCTTGAGCCAGATCGGCATGGCTTGGGAGAAGCTCGCCAGTCCCCTCGGCGCAGTGGCGAGGTAGGTCTCCAGCAGTCGGTCGAACTTCAGCAGCGGCTTCTCGTAGAAGGCCACATAGTCGAGGTCCTCCGCCGCGATCCCCGCCGCGTCAAGACACGACTGAATCGCCTGCGCGGGAAACTGCGCATCGTGCTTGACCCGGGAAAAGCGCTCCTCCTGGGCCGCGGCGACAATGGTCCCATCGACCACCAGTGCCGCGGCGCTATCGTGATAGAAGGCGGAGATGCCCAGAATCCGAGCCATCAGATGCCCAAACCAACACCGTGACGCGCGGGCGGATCACACCACAACCGACCGCCAGCCGGGTCTGATCGTACCGCCCCGTTGTTTCCGATCGCCAGCACAATTCTCAACTTCCCAGGTGATGCGTTGGCCAGAGCCGGCTCACGACACGCGCTCGCCACCTTCGGTCGCGGCGATGTCGCGGCACGCAGATCCCTCGAACGGCCGTCGGCGACCGCTGGAGGAGACGACCGCAGCGGATCGAGACGCTCCCGCCCGCGGTGAACGGTCTGTGTGTGCGGAAGGAGGGCTCCGGCGCGTCCCCGCCTGACGCTGGGGAATTGCCCCCGCGTCCCCCTGGTGAGCCTCAGGAGGTGTGATCCGCGGCGGTCGCGCACAGGCTGGCCGCCCCCTGGCGCCATGAGACGAACAGCCCCGACACAGGCACCGCTCGCTGATGGCGAAAAAAAACGCGGAACTCCGGCCACGGCAGCCGCCGTGGCCGGAGTGCATCAGGTTCTGAGACAAAATTGGACCGGGCTGCGGACCCCTGTTCAGACGATCGCGTCGGTCTTGAGCTCGTCGATCAGCCGCGAGGCCTGGGCCACGCTGAGCTCCTCAACCCGGTCGACCTGGAACTCCTGGCGGAGGATCGTGCCCAGGTCGGCCCCGTGGCGGCGGGCGATCGCGCGGATCGCCTTGACCTGCCGCTCCGAGGCCGGGCGATCGGGGCGAGACGCCGTGGTGGGCCGGACGGGGGCGGCAGCGGTGACCATCCCGTTTTGCGTCGAACCGTGATCCGCGAGAACGACGTCCGGGCGATCGGGCGCGGGCGTCCGCAGCGGCGCCGCCGATTCCTCCGGACCGGCCTGGCGGGCCAGCTCCTCGGCCACCGCCGCGCGGCAGGCGGCGAAGGCCACACGGATCTGGTCCCGGAGGGCCTCGGGATCCCGCTCGATGAGGGCGGCGTCGAGCTCGACGTCGAGGGCACAGCTCGCGCCGAGCGAACTGTAGCCCGGCTGCCCCAACTTGCGGGCGCAGCCGACACGCAGGGTCAGCGGCATGACCAGTCCTCCGGGGCCAGGGGCCGCAGGACCGGGGTCGTGACGCCGCTCGCGGCGTCACGGTGGGCGGGCCGTGCGGGCCGACCGCGCGGCGATCGGGGGTTGCCCGGGCCCGCGTGCCGGCGGCCGCAACGGTGCCCCTGGCGGGCCAGGCTCCCGGCCAGGCGGGCGCAGGCCTGCCAAAGCAGGGTGCGACCGCATCGCAAGAGAAGTTGAAGCAATGTCATGGCAAAAATCCTTTCACACAATGCGAGTGGCGGCTGAACCCCAGGGGCGGCAACGGACCTTGGGGGGCCGCATGCGGAGCACGCGGGAACGCTCCCGCGCGCCGGACAGAAACGCCGCGACGGCGGGTCCCGTCCGTGCCGAGAAGAAAACACACCAGGAAACCTTCATAAGGTTGCGTGCGTGTTCCTCCGCAGTCACGACGCCCCGCCGGCCTCCGGGAGAGGATCGGGGGCCGCGTCCAGGCCGCCGCCGCGATCGCCCAGGAGCACCCGGGCGAGCCAGGCCTCCTCGGCCGCCAGGGCGGCGCTGCGGGTGGCGAAGGGCCCGAGCACGGGGCCACCGACGAGGGACAGGTCGGCGAACCAGCGGCCGGCCAGGTCCGGGTCGACCACGCCGGCCCGGACGATCCGCGGCGCACCGAGGGCCGCCAGGTCGATCGCCTCGGCGTAGCGGCCACGGACCCGACCGCCAGGGGCGATGAAGAGATCCATCGCGTTAGCCCTCCGAGGACGAGGACGGGGACGGGGATGGGGACGGCCCCCGCAGCACCCTGCGGCGGGGCCGCTCGACGACGAGCGTCTGCAGTTCATCCCGGACCCGGCCGAGCCGCTCGGCCACGTGCTGACGCAGCGCGCCCTGGTCGCGCAGATCCTGAGGGCCGATGCCCCGGACGATCCGCTGGGCCTCGGTCACGAGCGCGTCGAGTTGCTCATGCGAGCGCACGTCGAGCTGACGGAAGCGCTCGAAGAACTCCGAGAGATTCCCCACGGTACTGTCGCGGAAGACCCGCGGCGTGCCGTCGGCCTCGGTGCCGAGCCGCTCGGTGAGGTGGCCGACCAGCCGCGCGAACTCGGCGAGAAACGCCTCCTCGGCCAGCCGGACCGCCTCGTCGAACCGCCGGCGGACGCGCCGCTGCTCCTCGCGGTAGAGTCCGGGGCTGAGCGCGAGCAGGTAGCCGGGCGGCTCGACGTTGGGAAAATCGACGGTGAAGTCGAACAACCCGATGAGCCGCTCGGGATAGTCGTTCGGGTCGAACAGATCGCCCAGCCGTCGCGCCGCTCCCTCGCGCAGCTCGGCGTAGTGCCGATCCAACTCGGTCACGGCGTCGGCCAGCTCGACGCGGAAATCGGTCATCAACGCCAGGAACGCCTCGACCTGGTCGCGACGGAGCAATCGGACGCCGGGCTCGGGGAAGGGCAGGCTCATGCCCCGCCAGGACTCGACGATCTTGGTGCGCACGGCCGAGACGGCGCGGAAGGATTGGTCCTTCGTGTCGAAGAGCTTCTTGCCGGCCGAGACGAAGGGGGCATCGGCCTCGAAGGTGGCCGCGGCCCGGGCCTTCTGATCGGCATTGAGGCTCTTGTTAACACCGAACCAGGTGAACGACAGGCGGACCGGGGCCATCTCGCTCCGCAGGCGACGGACGGCCTCGTCATGGTTCCCCGAGGGCCCGACGACGGTCGGGGAGGCCGGGGCGTGAGATTCAATCAGTGCAGACATCGCGATTCCTCTCCAAACGAGAACGAAAACGGAAACAAAAACGGGGCGGCCGACCCGGACCTCCCGGATCGCCGCCCCGCAGGAATGGGGTGAAATCCCTGCGCACACGCGCAGGGACATGATCTCCGGAGGGATCCCCCGGTCGATCGTGTGAATCGGCCGATCAGTTGGCCGAGGGGCCGTCGCGGCCCACCCGCCGGCCGGTACGGCCGGACGTCATGCCGGGCTCCTCCCCCCCGGGCCGGTGGTACAGCCCGGGGGCCTCGCCGCTCAGGCAGCGGCCCGAGGCCCAGGTGCGTAGGCGTTCGACCGCCTCGGCAGCCGTGGCCGCCACCGGCACGATCTGACGCGCCGCCTCGACGAGCGAGAGGTCTAGGAGACGGGCCAGCCGGCAGCAGGCCCGGATCTCGGTCCCCGTCCAGGAACGATCCATCGGCCGCCGCTGAGCGGGGTCCAGCCCGTACTGGCTAATGTACAAGTCCCAGATCGCCGATTTCTCCCGAGTGGATGGTAAATCCAGGAAAAATACGGCATCCCACCGCTCAGCCCGCGCGAACTCGGGCGGGAGAGATGAGATGTCATTACACGTTGCGATCACGAACACGTCGCTCGTGCGGTCGCTCAGCCAGCTGAGCAGGCTGCCGAAGAGCCGGCTCGACACACCGCCGTCACTCCGACCGCCCGACTGCACGCCGGAGAGGGCCTTGTCGATCTCGTCCACAAAGACCAGCGAGGGGGCCATCGCATCGGCGATCGCCAGCGCCTGGCGCGTCCGGGTCTCAGTCTCGCCCACCAGCGAACCCATGAGCGCCCCGACCTCCATCACGAGCGTCGGCCGGCCCACTTCCTGTCCCAGCGGTGAGGTAGGCCGCCGGCGAGGTATCCTTGCGGACCCTTTTCCGACGGCCCCCTCCCGAACCCAACGTGCGGCTTTCACCGCATTGGGCTCTCCGGTATCTACTGGAGCCCCGATCCGTCGATCCTGCCGCGGTGGATGTTCACGTGGCAGGCCCGGCAGAGGACCAGGGTCTTTCGGGATCGGGTGATCATCAATCGCACCCAGGGGACCTGGTTTGCCTTGGACTTCTTCGCGAGGTCGGCGATCTTGCGGACGTGGTGGACTTCGCAGTCCCTCCCCGACCCGCAGAGTTCGCAAACGTCCCTCAGGAGCCGTTCGAGCAACTCAGTCCGAGTGTTGTACACCCTGACCGGGGTGTCATCGAGGATCACCGATTCCCTCCGACGCAAGGAGAGCCCGCCGAAGGTCGCGACGAGATCGTCGCGTCCGGGGCGGGGCACCCTCACCTGGTAGGCCCTGACAGGCCCGTCGGGGGTCATGACGTCCCGCTTGATTTCCCTCGCGACCTTGCGGCAGGAGGACCTGCGCTTGGCCGCGAGCGTCTTGAGCAGGGATGTCGTCATGACCCACTTGAGCTTCGAGACCTTCCAGGAGACGTCGTGAGCCATGAGGTAGTAGTTCGCGAAGCCCCTGTACACCGACTGGTACCAGCTGACGATCGAGTACTCGCTGTTACCCATCTGGTCCAGGCGCTTGCGGATCTTGCCACCGATCATGAACTCCCGGCACTTGGCGTCGACCTTCGACGCAGGGACCCCCAGCCAGACCTGCCCGTTGATGCAGCGCCTGGTGAAGTCGGTCGCCCCTCCCCGCGCACGGGTCGGTGTGACCTTGTCATCGTCGTGCATGATCCCGATCTCGTACCCCAGGAACAGGGCCTTCTCGGTGCGGGCATGCGTGATGAGGGTCTTCTCGGGAGACAGTTCCAGCCCGAGGGCGTCCCGAAGGAACTCCCCGAGCCGGTCCTTGATCTCCGTCGCCTCCGCCTTTGGTCCGGTGAAACCGAGGATGAAGTCGTCGGCGTAGCGGACGTAATGGAGCCTGCGAAAGTGCGGGTCGTCCGGCATCAGGGAGGGCAGCGATCTCTGGCGAGATCTCAGCCGAGCCCATGATTCCGCGTCGCCCGCGGCCTTCGCCTTCGCCATCTGCCTGACCACGGCCTTGTATTCCGGGTTGCCCCGGCGACCCGTCCCGCGGTTGTACCGGGGATAGAGGGTCTCCTCCACGAAGGCGTCGAGCTTGTCGAGGTAGATGTTCGCGAGGAGCGGGCTGAGGATCCCCCCCTGGGGCGTCCCCGAGAGGGTCTCGTTCAGGCGCCAATCCTCGAGGTATCCGGCCTTGAGCATGCGCGACACCAGCTGAATGAACCGTTCGTCGTCGATGGACTCTCGCAGGATGCCCAACAGGACATCGTGGTCGATGTTGTCGAAGCAGCCCTTGATGTCCCCCTCGATGAACCACGAGCAGCCCCGGAAGCGTTTGGCGCACGCCGTCAGGGCCGTGTGGCATCCCCGATCGGGGCGGAAGCCGTGCGAGCTGTCCCGGAATCTCGCCTCGAAGTACGGCTCCAAGATGGAGCGCATGACCTCCTGGACGATCTTGTCGGTCCAGCCCGGCAGGCCGAGCGGTCGGAGCTTGCCATTCCGCTTGGGAATGTAGATCCGCTTCGCCGGTCTCCAGTCGAAGCTCCCGTCCTTGAGGGACGTGATGATCGCCCGGAAGAGTTCCAGCGAAGTGCCGTCGGCGGTCCCGCCATCGACGCCCGGAGTCATGGCCCCCCGGTTACGGTAGATCTTGCCGTAGGCCTGGAGGTAGTACTCCGGTTCATACAGCTCGCGGTAGACCCGCTCCAGCTTGAGACCGCGCGACGCGCGGTCCGCGAGGATCGCTCGCTTCTTCAGGATCCTGTGCATCTCGCACCTCCCGGTGGTTCGCGGTCCTCAGTTGATACCTGCCTCCCTTCGCCATGGAGTGCCCATTACGGCACCGCCGACTACTACGGAGGCTCCGTCTCCCTAGGGCTCTCGCCCCGTAGGAGATCCCGAATTCCGGTCAGATAGCACGTCATAGCCCCCGTTAGGTCCCCCACTCATCCCGTCCCCGCTCATTGCGGTCTCCAGACACCGTGACTTCACCCCCGACCGCGAGCACATCGGGGGTGCGGCGTCTGCTCCCGGTATCAGTTGCATTTCCGGGCGTCCGTTCTCAGACGATGGGGATTGGGGTTCAAGCAATCCAGCCTTGACCATGGGGGGCGGGTCTCGCGGCGCGGCGTCCCCTCGCAACTGGGTCCGGCCGCCGCTTTAATGCCATGCTGCTTTAGCTTCTCCCTTTCGGGTTCGGCTGACGGGCCGCCGTTGGTCTCGGCGGTGCACCTTGAAGGCATTGACCCCAGGACGTCAGTCAAGTCCTGATCTCCTATGGAGATGATGCTATCAGCCGTTAGACGGCGCACACCGCGCAAACGCGCTCTTACCCGTGCCGGGCACCCCGAGGAGGAGCACCCCCCGGGGACGGACTCCGGCCGGGCGATCGGGCCGCAGGGCGCGAGCGCAGAAGGACTTCAGGGCGTCGAGGCCGCCGAGGCCGGCGAACCCCTCGCCGCCCCGATGCAAACGCATCAGGCCCGATCGGGTGAGGGCTTGCGCTTTCAGCTCCCAGAGCGTTTCGGGCCGCACCCGGCCGTGGCGCACAAGCGACAAGGCGACCGCCCCCTCGGCCTCCAGCCGGGTCAGCCCGGCGGCGGCGTCGAGCACGGCGTCCCGCTCGGGGCCCTCGGGCGGCAGCTCGCCCGGCTCGGTGGCGATCGAGCGGGCGATCCCCTCCAGCTGGTCGCGGTCCGGCAGGGCGTGCTCAAGAACCACGAATCCCCGTTCCAGCTCCGGCGGTAATGCCACCGATGGTGCCAGGATGACGATCGTGGTGCGATCGCGCTTGCCCCGCGCCAGCGCCGCATCGAGCGCCTGGATCAGCTCGGCCGAGCCGAGCAGGCGGTGCAAATTGCGCAGGACGAGGAGGGCCGCCCCGTCTCCCTCGCCGGGCGCAAGTCGGGAGAGGGCCCGCAGGGCGGCCATCGGGTCGGCCCCGTCGGTGATCGCCGCCTCGGGGGCATTGGAATCGGCCCCGGTGCCGTGGACGACCAGGCCACGTTCGAGGTCCCATTCGGCCAGGCACCAGATGCGGTCGCGGCAAAGTTCCTGCAACTCGGCCACAGCATCGTCGTGCTCGTGCGAGACGATCCAGAGGCCGGGAAAGGCGGCGCGGACCAGCTCCGCGACGCGTTCGGAAAGCGTCATAACGTCACTCCTAAGGATGTGGAAGGTGGAGATTTCAGATCGGAGGAAACGACGGGTCGGATCGAGCCCGACCGGGGGACGGACGGCGAACGCCGCCATGCCCTCGACGGGCACGGTGTACGGTCCCCTCGGGATCACGTCCCGGCGATCATTGCAAGTGGCGCAACTGCTGCTCGGTCGTCGCCTGGTGATAGAACTCCGCTGTCAACCGCTCGCCGGTCGAGCGGCCCAGGGCCTCCTCCAGAAACCGGCTCGCCGCGCGGCAGGAGGCGCCGGTGAAGCCCTTCGTTGCGACCCGGGTGTTGCCCTGCGGGTCGACCGTGATCTCGATCACGGGACCGCCCGAAGCACTGGGGAGGCTCATGCACGCCTCCCGACCGCGACGGTCAGTTTGATCGTCCCATCGGCCAGGGTCTGTTCCCGCACCGGATGCCCACGGCGATGGGCCTCGATCCGGGCCTTCTCGACGGCATAGCTCTGCTGGAAGCGGCCCAGCTCGGCCGGGTCGCCCCAACGACCTTCATAATGATCGTAGCGGAGCGTACCCCGCGCGGTGTCCAGCACCAGCGGGTAACGCCAGCCGGGCAGGCGGACGAGCAGCCCCTCGGCCTCGCCGGCGAAGAGGCGGGCGATGCCCCGTTCGGGCGCAGGCAGGCCCAGCCGGCGGCAGGCGGCGGCGACGGCCTGCGTGTCGCGAATCTGGGTTTCAAGGGTCACGATGTGGCTCATGAGACGTTCTTACTCCCGAAGGGATATGGAATCGAGCAACGTCGCCGGAGAGAGCGCGTTGCCGGGCGGGCGAAATGCCGTCGACCAAGCGGTTATGGCACGTGTTGTAACTCCGTTTATCCATGAATGTTCGATGAACGATTTCAAGTAATTAAACCAATAAAATAATAGGAATATTGATCCGTTTTTCGTCGGCGTCGAAGAGGACTCCGGCCGGGGCCGCCGTGACCATGCCTCGGCAAACCTGAGGGTCATCCGACGATGCACGCGGGGCCCACGGAACCGTGAGACACATCTCCGCTGGGGCATCGAAACCCAGCGCCTGAACGGTGCCGCCAGCGATGAGGATCGAGCAAAAGCCTTCGTGGAACCATGAGATCCGATGCGGTTTCCCTGGCCTGGACGCGGCCCCAGAAATGGCGAGAACCACGCGGATGGGCGGAGACTCAGATCTTCACGAGGCACCAGGGTCGTCCGCGAGACAGTCCCCTCCGCTTCCGCTGCACCCTCGTGGAGACCGGACGGGAGCCGCTCGCCGTCCATCGACGAGGGCTCGACCAAAGGGTAATTTGAGAACACCAGGCGTCACGTCTCTCGATCGCCCGGCGCGACGTTCTTCCACCGACCAGCACAGGCACATGATCAATGTTCGTAGATGCACGTTCGGTGCCGAATGGGACCATCATCGAGACCGAGGTTTGCATCGTGGGCGGGGGCGCCGCGGGCATCACGCTGGCGCGCGAGTTTGCCAACTGCAGCTTCCGCGTGGTCCTGCTGGAAAGCGGTGGAACCGAGCGGGAGCAGGCCACGCAGGCGCTCTATGCCGGCAGCGATGTCGGGCGGCCTTACGAACTCTTCCGGGAGTCGCGGCTTCGTTATTTTGGCGGTACCACCAACCATTGGGGACGCGTGTGGTGCGACTTGCCGAGCCCGCTTGATTTCGAGACGCGAGAGGGCGTTCCGTATTCCGGTTGGCCATTCGCGCTATCCCACCTCAAACCGTGGTATCAGCGTGCACAAGCGGTCTTCAAGCTTGGTCCTTCTGGTTATGAACTGTCCGAATGGGGCATTGCACCGGGCGAGATTCCCGAGCCGTTCCGCGGCCCGCATTTCGTTTGCCGAGTCCTGCAGCAGGCCCCGGCGACCCGATTTGGCCGTGAATATACGCCCGAATTGCAGAAGGCGGAGAATCTGAGCGTTTACCTGCACGCCAATGGGCTGCGTTTTGACAGTAGCGAGAACGGCGGAGCCGTGCGACAGGTCAACGTCGGTGTCCTTCCCGAGGGACGCTTTACCGTTCGGGCACGCATCTACGTCCTGGCATCCGGCGGAATTGAAAATGCGCGTTTGCTTTTGCTCTCAGAACGTCCATCCGGGATTGGCCTGGGAAACGAACACGATCTCGTCGGTCGGTTCTTCCAGCTCCACCTGGAATATTCGGGCGGGTTTCTCGACCTCAAGGATCCCTCGACGGATTTGACGTTCCAGACGGGCGAACAGGGCGCCAAGTACACGTGGCTCGATCGCACGCGACGCTTCGTCTCCTATCTCAGCCTTTCCGACGAAACGAAGCGCCAACTCAACTTGCCGGCGTTTCGGGTGCGGTTTCAGTACCCCAGGCCCCCCGAGGTCGATGCCCTGGTGCGGCTCACCGGATTGCTCCCGGAGCTGCATCTTCGACCCGATCAACGGACCGCAATCCTGCAAGATCTGGGTTCCGTGATCAGGAAATTTCCCGGCATCGCGTCATATGTCGCTCGCCGGATGTTCTATGGTCGCAATAAGCCCCCCGTGCCTCTGGCATCGATTCCGCTGAATTGCACGTCCGAGCAGTTGCCGAATCCGGAGAGCCGCATTCGACTGGGCAGCGACCTCGACGCGTTTGGCTTGCGGAAGGTCGTCGTCGATTGGCAACTGACGGCAGAAGACAAACGCGGGATGGCCACGGGGCACCGGTTGTTGGGAGCGGAGCTTGTCCGTACCGGATTCGGCCGACTCCGATCGACCGTTCCCGAAGGTGATCACGAATGGCCCAGGGACATGCGCGGCGACCAGCACCACATGGGGACGACCCGCATGCATCGGGACCCGAGGCGGGGCGTCGTCGACGCGCATTGCCGTGTCCACGGGGTCGCGAACCTCTTCGTGGCGGGTAGCTCCGTCTTCCCCACCGGGGGGACCTTCAATCCGACCCTGACGATCGTTGCACTCGCGTTGCGTTTGGCGGATGATATCAAGGAGCACTTCCGGTGAACCACGTGGGGAAGGCGCCTCTCGCGGTTCTCGGTTCGCCCGGGAAGGCACGCCCCTCCCTGCGGGCCGGGAAGTCACTCCGACGCGACCTCGAACTGCTCTGAGAGGTGCGCCATGTTCCCTACCGCCGCCCTCGATCCTGTTCCCGCTGTCCGATCGACCGAGCAGTTCCGGGTGTTGATCGTCGCCGAGCACGCCTCGATGTCCCAGGGAGGCGAGTCCTGCCTGCCCATCCAC
Organism: Tautonia marina; assembly: GCF_009177065.1. Lineage (NCBI taxonomy): Bacteria > Pseudomonadati > Planctomycetota > Planctomycetia > Isosphaerales > Isosphaeraceae > Tautonia > Tautonia marina. Next base: position 82,896 of record NZ_WEZF01000024.1, on the reverse strand, counting down.
TGGTTCCGGGGGTTGTTGAGGGAAGACGTCGACGTTCGTCTCCTGGTGCACGCCCGCAATCAGCCCGAGCTCGATGCCTTGCTCGGTGCGCATGCGTCGCGCCTTTCCTACGTGCGGGACACCCTGCCGCAGAAGATCCTCTGGAGGCTGGGCGCGTTCCTGCCCGAGCAGATCAGGAACTTCACGATCGAATGGTTCTTGCACCTGTTCACTCAGTTCGCGCAGCGGCGCGCGGCGCGGCGAATGATCGAGCAATTCGGCATCAACATCGTTCATGAGCCGACCCCCGTGTCGCCGCGATTGCCCAGCATGATCCATGGCCTGGGCATCCCGGTGGTGATCGGACCCATGAACGGCAACATGACCTACCCACCGGGATTGGCCTCCCCATCGTTCCTGGAACGGGTCTTCGTGCCGTTGGCTCGCGGTGTGTCAGACCTGGCCAACACCCTCATCCCAGGCAAGCGCCGGGCCGCGCTCCTGCTGGTTGCCAACGAGCGGTCCCGCCGGGCCTTGCCCCGCGGTTGCAGCGGTCGGGTCGCGATCCTCTGCGAGAACGGCGTGGATCCGGATGTCTGGCGGCGGCCCGACGATCTCCCGGCCCGATCGGGCGAGGTGCTCCGCCTGGGATTCCTGGGACGGCTGGTGCACTGGAAAGGGGCGGACGTGGTGCTGGACGTCTTCGACGAGGTCCGCGCGCGAACGCCGTCGGCGGAACTCTGGATCATCGGCGATGGGCCGGAGCGCGGGCGGCTGCAACGGCAGGTGGAGGCGCTCGGCCTGTCGCATGCCGTGACGTTCCATGGATGGGTCGATCCCAAGGAATCGTCCCGGCTGCTGTCGCAGTGTGATGTCTTCCTGTATCCCAGCATGCGGGATTGCGGCGGGGCGGTCGTGCTCGAGGCGATGGCGCTCGGGTTGCCGGTCGTGGCCCTGAACTGGGGAGGGGTCGGCGAATACCTCGCGCCCGGGTGCGGCGTCGCGGTCGAGCCGGCACCGCGTCCGCAGTTGATCGCCGAGCTGGTTCAGGCAGTCCAGGGCCTGACTCCCGAAACGCGGCGCCGGCTGGGAGCCGCCGCGCAGCGCGAGATTGCCGAGAAGTACACGTGGCCGGCGAAGGTCCGCCAGGTCCTGAAACTGTATGCGACGGCCTGTGATGATGCCAGCAGCCTGGCGCGGAAGGTCGAAGCGAAAGCATGAGGATCCATGCCCAGAATCATTGCAATCAACCTCGCTGCCTCCTCCCTGCCCTACGCATCGCTTTGCATCGGCAGCCTAGCCGAGAACCTCGGTGGAGATGAGTCCATCCACCTGCTCACCGACACCCCGCGCGATGTGCAGCAGCTCTGCCAGGCGTTTGCCGCTCGGCGGAGGATCAAGGTCCTGCTTGCGGATCCCCTCTGGGAGGATCCCAGCAATCCGATGCGCCGGTACGCGGGGTTGGAACAACTCCGCCGGGGTCATCCGTGCTGGCGCAAGCTGACGGACCCGATGTTGCTGGCCGGGGATGGCGATGAGGTCGTGGTGGTCGATCCCGACGTGTATTTCCCGCGGTCGTTCGAGTTCGAGACCGTCGGGGATGGGACGCTCCGGCTGATGTGGCAGAAGCCCAACTGCCTCCTGCCGTTCTCGGTGGTGCAGAGCGCATTCGACCACGGCGTCGCGCTGGCCGACCACACGGACATCGGCATCGCACAGTACCGATCGCCGCTGGATCTGGACTGGCTCGACCGGCTTGTGAGGTCGCTGGGCGATTTGCCTCGGGTCATGCACGTGGAGTCGATCGTGTGGGCGGCCCTGGCCATGCGCATGGGGGGCGGCTATCTGAATCCCCGGCGGTGGTCCTGCTGGGCCAACACCCAGTGGAAACGCGTGCTTCAGAAAGCCGGCACCTCGCCGCGAGGGATGCTCAACGCCGAGGACCTTCGCACGTGCCTGGCGTTTCATGCCGGGGGGACTGCCAAGCGATGGCTGGCCGACCCAGGCGCCGGGGCGCTGCTCGAGCAACTGGCCGGCGCTCCGGGCGGCAAACCCGCTGAGGATGCGCCAGTCCTCCCGTTCGTGCCGTTCACGCCGCGAAAGTTCCGGTGGCTGCGCACGCGTGCCAAGATCCTTCAATCGATGGGATACTACAAGATCATGGGAGGCCGGCCGCCAGGATGATCGTCGGAACGGGGCCGTGCAGGTCGCTCGGACATTGGTGTGGTGTATTCGCGGGCCCATGCCGGGATTCCAGATCGCGCGTCCCCGGCACGCCAGGGGGCCCCAAGACGCGGCGCATCGGAGTGATCGGCGAGTGAATTGGGCGAGCTCGGCGGAAACACGACGGAATCAATGGGAAAAAGCATGTTAAATCAGCGATTTTGGGCGACGGGCCCCTTCAATCGGCTCTGCAAGGCCGTGGCGCTCGTCTTGCTGATGGCCGGTGCGATCCGGGGCGTGTCCACCAAGCCCGTCACCGTCGATTTCACCCAGTATTACATGGCGGGCTTGATCGCTCGTCATGGGCACTGGGATGCGCTCTACCCGATCCCCAAGCCCGGGGCCGAGAAACATCCCGGTTACTCGGACTCCTCGATCATGCGTCCCAGGTACAGAGAGCTTCTGCAAGCGGAGGGCGTCCACGATTACAATCGCTTCGTCCAGGCCCCCCCCGTGGCGCTCCTCTTGCTCCCCCTCGGCTTCTTCGATTACCAGACGGCCAATGACCTGTGGGTCTTCCTGAATGCGATTTGCCTCTGGCTGGTCGCACTCCAGGCTGCCCGCATCCTTCGCCTCCTGGGCGGCCGGTCGCGTCTCGAGGGGCTACTCGTTGTGCTCATCGCCTGCTCCCCGATGTGCCAATTTGCCATACGCATCGGCAATATCTCGCCCATCGTCGGCTTGTGTGTCGGGTCGGCGGCGATGGGCCTGGTGACCGAGGATCGCCTCCGGAGTTCCCTGGGCATGGTCGTGGGCGCGTTCGCCAAGTTCGTCACCCTCGTCTTCGTGCCCCTCTATGTGCTGGCACGAAGGTGGCGGGTGCTGATCACGTCATCGCTGTTGTCCCTCCTGCTCTGCCTCGCGACGCTCGCGGTTGCCGGGGAAGGGCCCTTCGTGACCTTCGCCCGGGAGATGATGCCGACCTTCGGTCGGCCGAATGACGGGTGGGGTAGCATCACGGCAAGCAGTTTCCTCTCCAGGCTGTACGGCTCCGCTCCGATCCCGAAGCAGGCCGAGCGGGTTGTCCGGGCGGTGGAACTGGTCTTGATCATCCTCGGGGCGATCGGCTTGCTGCGGAGCCGCAGGGAATTGCCCGAGGACCCGGTCAAGCTCCTGGCGGCCTCGCTGGCGATGGTCGGCGGCTTCTTGATCTTCAGCCCCCTGGCCTGGGGCCACCACCTCGTCTACCTCGTCCCCTTCTGGGGCTACCTCGTCTGGGAGGCCAAACAGTCGCCATGGTCGCGGTGGGCCATCGTCATGGCCCTGTCCCTCCAATGGGCCACGCGCGAGGCCATCGAGCGCAAGGATGTCTTCAACTTGACGGAAAAGCTTGAGAGGAACGCCTTCCTGGGTACTTATGAGCTTTGGGGCACGCTCTTCGTCGTGACGTTCGCGATGGCACGTCTCTATGGGCCCAGCCGCCCCAAGTACATGCCCCAGGCGGTGAACGCGGCTCCTCAAGGCCGGCTCCCTGACGGGCCGTCACCCCGGAGCGTTGACGCGAAGGAACCTGGTGCACCGCCGATGTCGCGGCCGCAAGAATTGTAATATCTTAATAATAAAATTTCGTGAAAATCCGCAACTTGTGATCTTGATTATCTTGAAGATTAAAATGTGAGTGTTCGGCGATGAATAGAGTTGCCGTCCCGCCATCGGGCTCGTCGGACCTCCGACGCATTGTTCGACTCGGCCAGTGGGATTGCGGCGCGATCCACGCCACGCCGGCGTTGTCGTTACGCGAGGCATCGAGCCGAGCCCGGCGGTCGGGCAGGTCGACACGATGGCCGTGTTGGGACATTGGTGGATTGGTGGAGGCCCCGGGGCGAGGGCACCGAGGAACCCCGGGCGGCAACGCTCCTGTCACAACCCTTGGGAACCCGCCGTTGAAGACGAACAGGGTGAGAACCGATCCGGATTTCCGGTCCGAGGGATTGGGTCCTCGGTGGCGGGGAGGCGGGGCCGCCTTCTATACTCCAATCGTGTGTGCGGACATCTCCCGGTTGTGGAACTGTGATCCATGTCGAACGTTCATCGTGACGCCTTGCTTGAGCAGATCCGGCAAGGCTCGGCCCGGGTGGGGATCATTGGTCTGGGATATGTGGGCCTGCCGCTGGCGCAGGCCTGCGCGACCCGGGGCTTTCCGGTGCTGGGGTTTGATACCGACCCGCGCAAGGTGCAGCTCCTGCGCGATGGGCAGAGCTACATCGGCCACATCGGCCCCGAGGCGGTCCGGGCGATGAGCGCGGCGGGCTTCGAGCCCACGAGCGACCTGGGCCGGCTGGGCGAGGCTGACATCGTGCTCATCTGCGTGCCCACCCCCCTGGGCGAGACCCGGGAGCCGGACCTTTCGTTTGTCACGAACACCGCGCGGGCCATTGCCAGGACCTTGCGGCCGGGGCAGCTCGTCGTGCTCGAGAGCACGACCTATCCCGGCACAACCCGCGACGAGGTCCAGCCGATCCTGGAGTCCGGCGGCCTTCGGGCCGGCGCGGACTTCTTCCTGGCCTTCAGCCCCGAGCGCGAAGACCCGGGCAACCCGGATTTCTCCGCCCCGACCATCCCCAAGGTCGTCGGCGGGCTCGACCCGATCAGCACCGAGCTGGCCGCGGCCTTCTACGCGCAGATCGTCGTCAAGGTCGTCGCGGTCTCCTCGGCCGAGGTGGCCGAGGCGTGCAAGATCCTCGAGAACACCTATCGTGCCGTCAACATCGCCCTGGTCAACGAGCTGAAGATCCTCTACGACCGCATGGGCATTGACGTCTGGGAGGTGATCGACGCGGCGAAGACCAAGCCGTTCGGCTTCCAGGCCTTCTATCCTGGGCCCGGGCTGGGGGGACACTGCATCCCCATCGACCCGTTTTACCTCAGCTGGGTGGCCCGCCGCTTTGGGATGAGCACGCGGTTCATCGAACTGGCGGGTGAGATCAACACGTCGATGCCCGAGTTCGTCGTGCACAAGGTGGCCGACGCCCTGAACGACCGGGGCAAGCCGGTCAAGGGGAGCCGGATCGCCCTGCTCGGGATGGCCTACAAGAAGGACGTCGACGACCCGCGCGAGTCGCCGGGCTTTGAGCTGATGGAACTCCTGCTCGCGCGCGGAGCCGACGTGAGCTATCACGATCCCCACATTCCCGTCCTGCCCTCGATGCGGAAGTACCCCAACCTGCGCATGGAGAGCCAGCCCTTAACCCCCGAGTACCTCGCGTCCCGCGACTGCGTCCTGATCGTCACCGATCACTCGGCCTTCGACTGGCCCTGGATCGTCGCCCATGCCCCCCTGGTGATCGATACGCGGAACGCCACCCGAGGCGTCACCGAACATCGGGACCGAATTGTCAAGGCGTGAGAACATTTTCGGCGGCCGAGGCCGTCGGAGTCGTTCCGGGCCGCTCACCCAGGCCCCCCGACGGTCGGATGACGCCGCCAGGCGCCTTCGGGTAGGATGGAGGCACGATGGTCAACGCGCCGCCCTTGCCTTCGCGGTCCTCGGAGGCGGATTCATGTCCGTGCGATCGCTTGTTCCCGCGGGATGCGTGCTGCTGCTAGTTTGCCTTCTGAGGCCGGGCGTGCCCGCGTGGGGGGACGAGGCGGAGGGAGACCGGCTGTTCGCGCTGCACGTTCGGCCGCTGCTGGCCGCGAAGTGCTTCGCCTGCCACGGCGACGACCCGGAGACGATTCAGGGAGGCCTGGACCTGACCCGCCGGCAGGGAATGCTCGACGGCGGTGACCTTCACGGGCCGGCGATCGAGCCGGGCGACGCGGAGGCCAGCCCGCTCTTCTGGGCCGTCACCCGCGCCGAGCCCGGCCTGGAGATGCCCCCCAAGGAGACCGACGCCCTGACCGAGTCGCAAATCGGGTTCATCCGGGCCTGGATCGACGCCGGGGCCCCCTGGCCGGACGACCCCCGGATCGCCGCGATCGTCGCCGCCGAGGCCGAGGGGGTGGTGGTCCCGACCCGCGGCGGGCTCTCCGAGGACTGGACCGCTCGCCGCTACGCCCCCGAGGATCTCTGGGCCTATCGCCCCGTGAGGCGCCCCGAGGTCCCCGAGTCCCGTACGGCGGCGACCCCGATCGACGCTTTTCTCGACGCCAGGCTCGACGCCGCCGGGCTCGCGCCCGCCCCCCGGGCCAGTCGCCGCGCATTGATCCGGCGGGCGTCGTTCGATTTGCTTGGTCTGCCCCCGGCCCCGGAACGGATCGACGCCTTCGTGAACGATCCCCGGGGGGACCGGGAGGCGTTTGCGGCCCTGGTCGACGAACTGCTCGCCTCTCCGCACTACGGCGAGCGCTGGGGCCGCCACTGGCTCGACGTGGCCCGCTACGCCGACACCGCCGGGTTCGCCAACGACTACGAGCGGCCGAACGCCTGGCGCTACCGGGACTACGTCGTCCGGGCATTCAACGACGACAAACCCTTCGATCAGTTCGTCCGGGAGCAAGTCGCCGGTGATGAGCTGGATGAGGACGATCCCGAGGCCCTCATCGCCACCGGCTTCCTGAGGATGGGCCCCTGGGAACAGACGGGGATGAGCGTGGCGAAGGTCACGCGCCAGCAGTTCCTCGACGACGTGACCGACCTCGTCGGGCAGGCCTTCCTCGCCCACCCGCTCCAGTGCGCCCGCTGCCACGACCACAAGTTCGACCCGATCCCGACCCGCGACTACTACGCCATCCAGGCCGTCTTCGCCACCACCCAGTTCGCCGACCGGGAGGCCCCGTTTCTCCCCGAGGAGAACACCCAGGCCGGCGTCGACGGCCGACGCTACCTCGACGAACGCATCGCCCGGTACGAGGCGATCCTCCGCGATTTGCAGGCGAAGGCCGAGGCCGCCGCCCGCTCCTGGTACGCCGAGCGCGGGCTCGATGATGCCCCCCGAACCGTCAAGTTCCAGCAAGGCGTGCCCGCCGACCAGGTCGTCCCGAAGAATTACGGCCTGACGGCCGAGGACCTCGGCCTGGAGCGGATCGCCCGCAAATCGCTGGAACGGCACCGTTGGGAGCGAGATCGCTCTCGCCCGGTCGCCTTCTCGGTCTACTCGGGCGCCACCCGGTCGCTGCGGAACGTCTCGGCGCCGATTGCCCTGCCCGATGACCCCCTGCACGGCGGCACGGTCGAGCGGACGGCCATCCTGGCCGGGGGGGACGTCTTCGCGCCCACCGAACCAGTCACGCCGGGTGTGTTGAGTTGCGTCCCCGTGATCGAGGACTCGACCTCCGCGCCGCCGTCGGCCGAGATTCCCGACACGGTCGCCGGCCGCCGCCGGGCCTTCGCCGACTGGCTGGTCCGCCCGGAGAACCCGCTCACCGCTCGGGTGATGGTCAACCGCATCTGGCAGGGGCACTTCGGCCGGGGGATCGTCGCCTCGGCGAACAACTTCGGCACCCAGGGGGAAACGCCGACCCACCCGGAGCTGCTCGACTGGCTCGCCGCCGAGTTCGTCCGGTCCGGCTGGTCGATCAAGGCGATGCATCGGCTCATCATGACCAGTGACGTCTATGCCCGATCAGCACGCCACCCCGATCCCGACAGCTTGGCCGCGCAGGACCCGAAGGGCCTGCTCCTCGCCCGCTTCCACCCGAGGCGCCTGACGGCCGAGGAGATCCGAGACGCGATGCTCGCTGCCTCCGGCGAGCTGAACCCGGCGCTCGGCGGTGTCCCCGTCCGGCCCGACATGAACCGGGAGGCGGCGCTCCAGCCCCGGCAGGTGATGGGCACCTATGCCCCGGCGTACCAGCCGTCGCCCCGTCCCGAGGATCGTAACCGACGGACCCTCTACGCCATGGTCGTTCGCGGCCAGCGCGACCCCTTCCTCACCGTCTTCAACCAGCCGAGCCCCGAGGAACCCTGTGAACGCCGGTCCTCGTCCACCGTCCCTACTCAGGCGCTGACGCTGTTCAATAGTGCCGAGTCGTTCGATCGGGCGCTGGCGACTGCGGCCCGGGTCCAGGGGGAGACGAACCGCCGTGAGGACGCTGTCCGGCGGGCCTTCCTCCTGATCACTGGCGCCGAACCCGACGCCGAGGCGCTCCGGGCCTGCCTCGACCACTGGCAGGCCATGACCGAACGGCATCGCGTGGTTGCGATCACACCGAAGGCGCTGCCGACGACCGTCTCCCGACGGGCCGTCGACGAGAACACGGGGGAACCGTTCACCTTCACCGAGGAGTTGGAGTCGGTCCGCGACTACGTGCCCGATCTGCAACCCTCCGACGTGGACCCCGAGACCCGGGCCCTGGCCGACGTCTGCCTCGTGCTGCTCAACGCCAACGCCTTTTTGTACGTCGAATAAGCCAGGCCGCCCTTGCTTGCCGACCGAGGACCGCACGATGCCCCGCCAACGCCGCCCCTTCGCGATCGCCCCGACCCGTCGCGACGTGCTCTTCGGCCTCGGCGCGGGCCTGGGCAGCGTTGCGCTCTCCGCGATGCTGGCCGGTGACCGCGCCCGGGCCAGCGCGTCTGCGGCCCCCGACGCTCCGCTGGCCGTGAAGCCCCCCCATCACGCGCCGAGGGCGAAGGCCTGCATCGTGCTCTTGATGGAGGGGGGGCCGAGCCACATCGACACGTTCGACCCCAAGCCGAAGCTGCACGACCTGCACCTTGCGGAGTTCGTCCGATCCGGCGAGGAGCAGTCGGCCATGTCCTCCGGGACGCGGTACTACGTCGAGAGCCCCTTCGCATTCCGTAAGGCCGGCGCCTGCGGTGCCGACATGGCGACCGACTGGGAGCACCTGGCCGGCGTGGCCGACGAGATCTGCTTCTACCGGGGGCTCCAGGCCGAGTCGGTCAACCATCCGACGGCGCTTTCTCACATCAACACGGGCAACCGGTTCGGCGGCGACCCGGCCGTCGGCTCGTGGGTGACCTACGGGCTGGGCAGCGAGAACCAGGACCTGCCCGGGTTCGTCGTCCTGCCGCAGCTGTCTGACCCCCAGGGCGGCCCGGCCCACTGGGGCAACGGCTTCCTGCCCGCCGCCTACCAGGGGACCCCGCTCCGGGCCGAAGGGTCGCCGATCCTCGACCTGAGCCCTCCCGAAGGAATCACCCCCGAGCACCAGCGGGCGAACCTCGATTTGCTCGCCGCGCTCAACCAGTCCCACCTGGAGCAGGCCTTTCCCGCCGACCGCGACGAACTCGCCGCCCGGGTCGCCAGCTACGAGCTGGCCTTCCGGATGCAGGCGACGGTGCCCGATCTGCTCGATCTTGCGGGCGAGGATCCGAAAACGCTCGACCTCTACGGCGTCGGCCGGCCCGAGACCGACGACTTCGGCCGGAAGTGCCTGATGGCCCGCCGCCTGGTGGAGCGCGGCGTGCGGTTCGTCCAGCTGTACCACGGCACCTGGGACAGCCACGACGACATCGCCCGGGCCCACCGAAGCCTGATCCGAGGCGTTGATCGGCCCATCGCCGCCCTCGTCACCGATCTGAAACGGCGCGGCCTGCTCGACGAGACGCTCCTGCTCTGGTGCGGCGAGTTCGGCCGCAGCCCCGACAACGGTGTGCGGGGCGGCGTCGCCTACGGCCGCGACCACAACGCCCGGGCGATGCCCGTCTGGCTCGCCGGCGGCGGGGTGAAGGCCGGCGCCACCGTCGGCGCCACCGACGAGCTGGGGGCCGAGGCCGTGGCCTGCGTCCACCCGATCCGCGACCTCCACGTCACCTTGCTGCACCTGCTCGGACTCGACGACAACGCCCTGACCTACGCCCACGCCGGGCGCTTCAAGCAGCTCTCGCAGTTCGGCGGTGCGGTCATCCGGGACGTGATCGCCTGATCCCCGGATCAAACGATTGCCTCGACAGGGGGAGCCCCTGCGTTCTGATCAGGTGCCTGCCTCTGTTGCGGCGCGGCTCGGCCACGTTCCAATGGGAACGCCCTTTCATCTCGACGGAACGTGCCAGTTCGCCGCGTTCGGGCGTAAAATGGGGGGCTTTGGGATTGCTGGAGAAGTTCTCCGCCAGGTGATCCCCCCGGTTGCAGGGGAGCAATTGCAGTCAGCCCGACGCGCACCACGCCGCAAGGACGCGGTCGGCCCCCGCCCAGACGATTGGGAACATCCCATCACTTCGCCGGAAAATCCCAGGGTTTCGGGGCGTGGCCGGGGGCAAACGGGCGTCCGTGACCTCCGCCTGGAAGCTGCGCGGGACAATTTCCGGGACAAATGCGTGTCATCCGGGCACCTGCGGGGGGCGATTTTCTGTCCAGGCCCGCCGAGCGGGCGAGGCACGCCCTCGGGCGAGGCCGGCGCGGAGGCGGGCGGTCCGCAGGATCGGGACAAGGGAGGCGCGGGCGAACCGGGTGGGCGAAGGGGATCGGGCGGTCTAAAACCAGCAGCAAAGGCCCCGCACGCAAGAGGGCCAGGACCGCAGGAGTGCCTCCATCATGGCGGATCGGGTGAGTGTCTGGATTCTGGCCGATCAACTGAGGACCGATCACCCGGCGCTGCGGACGGCGATCGAGCAGGGGGGGCAAGGGCAGGTCCGGGTGGTGCTGGTCGAGAGCCAGGCGTGGGAGCGGCGATTGCCGTTTCATCGCAAGCGGCAGGTGTTGCATCGGAGCGCCGGCCGGCACGTCGCGGAGGGCTTGAAGGAGCAGGGGGTTGCGGTCGAGGTCATCGCCGCGAAGACCAGCAAGGACGGGCTGGCCCGGCACCTGAAGCGGCATCGGTCGGCGCGACTGCTCACGATGGCCGCGGCCGATCATGGGCCAAGGGCCTGGCAACTCGGCACGATGGCCGAGGATCTGGGGATCGAGGTCGAGGTCCTGCCGAACTCGATGTTCCTCGTCGGCCGGTATAACCCGATCCCCGATCCCGAGCCGGGCCGCCGCTATGTGATGGAGACCTTCTACCGAGGCATGCGGAAGCACTTCGGGCTCCTGATCGAACCCGACGGCAAGCCGACCTCGGGCCGGTGGAACCTCGACGCCGAAAACCGCAAGCGCTTGCCGAAACGGATGGCCATTCCTCCGGTCCCCCGGTTCGAGCCGGACGCGATCACCCGATCAGTGATGAAGGAGGTGGAGGACGAGGGCTTTGGCGTGGGATCGGTCGAGGGGTTTGCCTTGCCGGTCACGCACGACGAGGCCCAGGCGGCGTTCGACGACTTCCTCCGGCATCGCCTGGAGTCGTTCGGCCCGTATGAAGATGCCATGAGCCGCACTGAGGGGGTCCTGTTCCACTCGTTGCTCTCGCCGCAGATGAACCTTGGCCTGCTCGATCCACTGGCGATGGCCCAGGCGGTTGAGGCCGAGTACCGCGCCGGTCGCGTCCCGTTGAACTCGGCCGAGGGTTTCATCCGCCAGGTCATCGGCTGGCGCGAATTCATGCTCTGGCAATACCATCGCCAGATGCCCGCGCTGCGTCAGGCCAATTCCTGGAAGGCCGAGCGTCCGCTCCCCCGGTTCTTCTGGGACGGCCAGACCGAACTGGCCTGTTTGCACGCCGTGATCGGCCGGTTGATCGATTCCGGCTACACGCACCACATCGAGCGTCTGATGATCCTCTGCAACTTCGCCACTCTGGCGGGGATCAACCCCGAGGCCGTGGCCGACTGGTTCCTCACCTTCTACGTCGATTCGCACGACTGGGTCGTCCTGCCGAACGTCATCGGCATGGGTCTGAACGCTGATGACGGCCTGACGGCCACCAAGCCGTACATCGCCTCGGCCTCGTACATCAACCGCATGAGCGACTTCTGCGGCGATTGCTCATACCGCCCCGATCGCCGGCTCGGTCCCGAGGCCTGCCCGTTCAACGCCCTTTACTGGAACTTCCTCATCGCGCACGAAGCCACGCTTCGGGCGAACCCTCGGCTCGGCCCGGCCGTGCTCGGCTTGAAGCGCGTGGACGACGCGGAACGCGATCGCATCCAGGCTCAGGCGAGCGAATTCCTGGGATCGCTTGAGCCGTACGCCTCCGATCACGGTGAAGCGGCCCGTTGATCCGGTCGACTCGGAGCCGTCACGAGTCGTTGGACTCCGGCGGCACGGCCTCGACCTGCCACGGTTCCAGCTCGACCGAAACCCCCTTGCCCAGCATCCGGACGATGGCGATGAAGTGGTCGCGGTTGCCTCGTTTCTCCACCTTGCCGATCATCCCGGCCAGCTTCCCGCTCGTGATCCGGACCCAGCTGCCGATCGGAAACTGCGGTTCGGGAACGACCGGCAAACCTGAGGAGAGCATCCGATGGACCTGGCGCAGGTCCTCGTGCAACTCCTGTTGATCCTTGACCTTCAGGACCGAGACCAGCCGGTCGCCGCGGAAGACCTGGAGCCGCTGGTGCTCGTCTCCCCAGAAGAAGAGGTAACTGGGGAACAAGGGGACGACCGACCGGATCTTCCGGCCGGCGGGGGTTCGACTCTCGTTGACCACCTGCGGAAGATAATGAGCCAGTTGATGCTTTTGAAAGTCCCGGGCGATCGCTTTTTCCTGCCTGGGTTTGGTGTGCAGGCACCACCAGCGCGGCGTGTCGGGGTCGTCTTCCTCCTCGGAAGACGGTTCCGAGGCCGACGGAGGCATCGGCCGATCGAGCAGGTCGGGGGGAAAGAGCTGCGGTTCTGCGGGCAGGATCGGCATGACTGGGGATCGTCTCCGTCGAGCTCAACAACACGCCACGGGACCCGCCACACCCCTGAAAGGTTGGCCCGGGTCCCGGGCACCGGAACGGATCAGCCGGCGAGGGCAGGGTTCGCACCTCGTCCTGGCACCGTTCGGGATCGGACGAACCTCGTCAAAATTCTAACGAGTTCCCACCACGGCTTCGAGACGGCCTCCTCACACGCCCCGGAACGCTGACGACAACCGACCCGTTGAGACTGCCGGGCGACGGATCGCACGGTGAAATCGAACGAGCAGGGGCACTGGGAACCGATCGACCTGCGGGCGATCCATGATGGACATGCTCGCCTCCGTCGGATCGTTCCGGCTCGGCATGATCCGCCTCGACGAGCCCGCCAAGTCCGCCTCGCGGTCCGCTCCATGCGATCACTGCCGGGCCCAGTTGGCCATGTCGTCGATGTTCCGTTCCACGATCTGTCGCGCCACCACGGCGGCCCCGGTGGTGAGCGAGAACCACTGAAACCGGTTCAAGTCGTCGCGTCTTGGCCAGCTATGAAAGGCATAGCCGACGACTCCCGGGGCCGCCAGCCAGACGCCGACGTTTGCCTCGCTCCGAGCGCCGAAGCTCGGGTCAAGGGCCGCGGTGTCCTCGGGCAAGAGGAACCAGTAGGCCACGCGGTAGCCCCGGATCGTTCCGGCATCCACCAGTTCTAGCTCATGTTGGACCTGGGTGATGCCCGGCACGTTGATCCGCTGGGTGAACACCACCCGGTCCGGAGGATCCTCGGCCGGGGCGGACCGCGACTCATTGACGAGGACGTGCGCAAGGCGCCCCTCGTACCCGTCGACCTCCATGACCCGTCGGATCAAGGCGTCTGGGTCCACGCCCGGCACCCCTTTGATGCCCAGGGCTGCCTGGGTCGGAGCTCCTGGCACGGTCCAGTGATAAAACTGCGACTCGGCCACGCCCGAGCCAGCCGGAGGCATGCGCGCCAGGACCTCATCCAGCAAGGTGATCACCTCCGCGGGAGCGTCGTCGAGGCTCGACCGTGCTGGTGCTCGCTCTGCCGCATCGCCGATTGGCCGCTGGGGCCGGGGCGGTGGCTGAGGATCGCCCGACGCCCACGGTCCGGTCCATTGCCAGGAACCGGGAACCAGCGTCAAGACGACCAGAAGGGCCAGTCCCAGGAGCCGTCGATTCGGAGTGCCCGAAATCGCCACGAGATCTACCTCTTGGCCGCCAGGCCACGAATCCGTTGATCGGCGAGGCGGGTTCGAAGGTCGGGCGCGCACAGCCGTGTGCGGCGGGTTCACAAGGAGTTGTCGCAACGATGGGTCCGCATCATCAAGATAGCAGATTCAATGCCAGGTGTGGGGGTGTCGTGCGCTTTTTGGTGCGTGCTGGTCCGGTTGTATCGGTGGGCCGATCGCCGACCCGACCCGACCGGCCCACCGATCACCGGGTGATCATTCCCCCATCGAGGGCCGGTTTACCTCGCCTAGGGTCGGGCGGAGCCGGAACCGCTCAACGGCCAGGGCGAACAGGCAAGGAATCACGATCAAGGTCAGGAAGGTGGCCACGATCAGGCCGAAGACCATCAGCCAGGCCATCCCCTCCCAGAGCGGACCGCCATCGAGGGCCAGCGGAATCAGGCCGCCGACGGTTGTCGCCGTCGTGAGGAAGATTGGCATGAGGCGCCGTCGTCCAGCCTCGATGAGGGCTGCGCGGAACGCCTCGACCGACAGCCCGCCAATCGGCCCGTCGCCGGTCGCCTGTTCGGCCCGCTCCCGCACGACGATCTCGGCAAACTCCATGAAAATGATCCCCGCGTTCAGCACGATGCCGAACAACGCCAGGATGCCCAGTTGTGGCATGAAGCCCAGCGCGTTGTCCGTCACCCAGAGCCCGAAGAGCGCGCCGATCATCGCCAGGGGCAAGGTGCCGATGATGATCATCGCCTTCGAGACGCTGTCGAACTGCGCGATCAAAAGCAACACGATCGCCACGAACGACAGGCCGAACGAGTTGAGCATCATCGCCTGTGCCTCGATCGACTCCTCCAGGGCGCCGCCGACCTCCACCCGAAACCCGATCGGCAGGTCGGCCCGAAGCTGCTCCATCGCTTTCGAATCAAAGATCTCCTGCGTCAGATCGTTCCCCGAAACCCCCGGGACGACCCGAGCACGCACCTCGATGGTCCGGTTCAGGTCGCGGCGGTCGATGCTCGCCGGTTCCCAGGTCGCCGCCACCTCGGCCACCGCCGAGAGCGGCACCTTGCCCGATCCCCCTTCGACAAACGCCCGGTCGATCCCGGCCAGGGATTGCCGGCCTTCGGGCCTCAGGCGGAAGGCGACCGGAACCTGATGGTCCCCCTCGCGGAAGGTCGTCAGCGGTCGGCCCGAGTAGTAGGCGTCGAGCGTCTCGGCCACCTGAGCATGAGCCACCCCGGAGCGTCGGGCGCGGTCGTCGTCCACGTCCACCCGAAGCTGATAGCCTTCGACCCCCCACGAGTCCCGCACGGCCCAGGTCTCGGGCCTGGCCTCGACGATCGCCTTGACCCGATCAATCGTTGCTCGCAAACGGTCCATGTCCGCGAAGCCGTCGCCGCTGACCCGCAAGACGACCGGATCGGCCGGCGGACCGAGGGACAGCTCGATCGGAACCACCCGGGCGCCGACGATCGGGGCGAGGCCCAGCCCGTCGTGACCGTGCTCGGCGGCCCTCCGCAGGTCCTCGACATAGTCGTGCGTCAGGCGGCCATCGGTCGTCCGGACGAGGATCTCGGCGTAATACGCCTTGGTCGGCTCGGGCTCCCACGACAGATACCATCGCGAGCCGCCACCGCCGATGAGGGTCCGAAAGCCGTCCAGCCGCTCGACCGTCTCCCCGTCCGAGCCCTCGATCGGACTCAACCGCCGGATCAATTCCTCGACCTCCCCGGCGATTTGCGCCGTCTGCTCGATCGTGGCCGATTCCGGGAGCCAGACCTGCACGGCGAACTGGTCGCGTTCGGCGATCGGGAAGAACTCGGCGGCCACCGGCAACCGGCTCGCCAGCACCAGCAAGCCGAGCACCCCCGCTAACGTCGCCCCTTTGAACCGCAGGGCGAGCCGGGCAACAGCTTCATACGATCGGACGAACAGCCCCGGCCCCTGCGATCCTCCGCGACGCCCGAAGATCCGAACGGCGAGCCAGGGAATCGGCGCCGAGGGCCTCGTCGGGTCGCTCGGTACCCGGATAAAGGCCGCCGCCAGGATCACGCAAAGGGTCATCGCCAGGACCCAGCTGACCCCGAGCATCACCGAGAGCGTGACCGGTAGGCCGTAGATAAATTCACGATTGGCCCCTTCGATGGCGATGAGCATCGGCACGAAGGCGGCGATCGTCGTCAAGGTGCCGTTGAGCATCGGCACGGCCAGCAACTGCGCCCCGCGGACCGCTGCCTCGTTCGGAGCCATCCCGGCCTCTTGATTCGATCGGGCCTGGTCGCAGACCTGCACCGCGTTGTCCACCAACAGGCCCAGCGCAATGATCATCGACGCCAGGGACATCTGCTCCAGTTGCACCTCGAACAGGGTGATGATCCCCAAGGACGCCAGCACCACGAACGGAATGTTCGCCGCCATCACCGCCGCCGTCCGGAACCCGACGACCAGATACACCACCGCCACCACGATCACGATCGCGCTGATGATGTTGACGATCACCCCTTGAATCCGCCCTCGAACGCTTACCGACTGGTCCGAGACGATCGAAACCCCGATGTCGGGCGGCAGGAGGCCCGACACCTCGGTCAGCTCCCGGACCTTCGCTCGGCTCGCGTCGCAGAGGTCGAGAATGTTCGCCCCCGACTTCATCGTCACGGCCACAATGACCGCCGGGGTCGATCGCTCGGGATCGCCGTACCGGCAGAGCAAGGTCGGCGGATCGACATAACCCCGGCGCACCTCCAAACCGAGGTCCCGCAGGGTCAGGTTTCGGGTCGTTCCCTCCGATCCGGGCAGGTCGATGGCCATCGTCTCGATCTCCCGGACGGCGTCGAACGCGCCGCCGGGCTTGACGAAGAAGCGGCCGTCATCGGTGTCGATCGTCCCGCCGGGGGCCTCGATGTTCCGCTCCCGGAGCAAGCTGGCCAGTTGCGTTGAGGTCAGGCCGAGCCGAGACCAGGTGCCGGCGTCCGTCTCGATGAAGATCGTTTCCTGTTGCACGCCGAAGCGATCGACCGTCGCCACCCCCGGCAGCAACCGCAGGGCGTCTCGGACCTGCTCGGAGAACAGGTCGAGCTGCCTCGGCGCGTAGGCCAGCTCCGGCGCAATCGTCTCGGCTCCAGGCATCGGCACCTGATGGACCGCAAACAGAATCACACTCGTATCACCGAACTGGTCGTTCACGACGGCCCGAATCCCCGGTTCGGGCATCGGAACCTCGGCCACCCGGGCGCGGACCTTGTCCCAGAGGTCGTCGATCCGGTCGCCGGGAATCCGCTCCTCGATCTCGACAAAGATCGTTGAGCGGCCGTTGGTGGTCGTCGATCGAATCAGATGAACTTCTTCGAGGCTGTCGATCGCCTCCTCCAGGGGGTCGGTAATCAACTCCTCGACCGTCTCGGCCGGGGCTCCGGGCCAGGTCGTCGAGACGACGCAGACCTTGATCGTGAACTCGGGGTCCTCGCGCCTTGGCATCGTCAGGAAGCTGACGACCCCCCAGACGACGGTCATCAAGACGACCACCACCACGATCGTCGGTCGACGGATGGCAAACTCGGGAAGCCCGTTCAGGGTCATCGCACGCCCCCTGAACGCCCTTGGATCTCCAGGATCGCGTCGCCGTCGGTCAGGTAATGGACCCCATCGATAATCAGGCGATCCCCTTCGGCCAGCCGTCCCGGCTCGACCGGCTCGACCCGGTGCAGGGTCGACGGTCCCAGGAACGTCGCGCCCCGATCCGGCAAGAAGACCTCGACCTGCCGGGCAGTCGGTTGATCCGGGTGCTCCTCATCGACCACAAACGCGAAGGTCCGGCCCGACTCGCGCCGCAAGGCCTTCATGGGCACGTAGAAGCCGGTCGGGTTCGCCTCGCCGCCGAGATCGACCCGCACCACGTCCCCCGGTCGGAGCAGCCAGCGATCCTGTTCGAGCAGGACCGTCTCACCGTCCCAGGAACCGCGGTCCCCGTCCGTCACCGTCAGGTCCACCACGACCAGATCGCGCTCGGGGTCGAACGCCTGGCCCTCGACGATCTCAATCGGCACGAAGGTCCAGGCCCCGAGAAACGGCACCCGATCGCTCCCAGTGGCGATCCGGAGCTTCTCGACCCGGAGGATCCCTGCATCGCCGATCGACGACTCCCCCAGCCGTCGGTTTGTCACCCGCCAGAGGAACGGGCCGTCCTCGTCCCGGCCGATCGACGCCTCATCGGCGAACAGCCCGGTCTGTCCCCCCACCACTGAGCCGACGTTCAAGGGCACCACGGCCGAGGCCCGGGCGATGGGCCCGCCCGTCAGGTCGTCCGGCACTTGGGGCCGTTCGATCGGGTTGCGCACCAGGAGGGTCACGGTAAACGTCCTCGTCTTCGGGTCGGCCACGGCCGAGGTGCGGTAGACGACCCCATCGAGCGATCGGGGCCGCCCCTTGCCATCCTCGACCAGGACCGAGAGCGTGTCCCAGCGGCGAAACCGCCTCGAATCCTCGGCCGAGACCTCGAACTCGACGGCCACCGGGTCCATCATCTGCACCGTGGCGATCGGGTCGCCTGCCTGCACGAAGGCCCCGGGCGTGACATGCGACTCGGCCACCTGACCTCGAAACGGGCTGAACAGGACCACGTCGGCCAGGTCGCGCTCGGCACGGGCCAGCCGCTGCTCGGCCTGCATCCTTTGCGCTTCGAGCGATCGCAGCTCAGCCTCCCGAGCCGCCAGCTCCCCCTCGGCCGCCGCCAGGTTGGCCGCGGCGGTCGCCAGGGTCGTTTCCGCCTGGTCGAGCGCCGACCGCGTGCCGGCCGATCGCTCCGTTAAGCGTCGGGCCCGCTCCAGCTCGATCCGGGCGAGCTGCTCCTCGGCCCTCGCCGCGTCGATCCGGGCCGGCAGCCGTTGCTCCAGGTCCACCCGAACCGCCTCGATCTGCCGACGAGCCACCTCGACCGCCGCCCGATCCGCCTCGACGGCGATCCGAAACCGCTCATCCTCCAGGCGGGCCAGGGGAGTTCCGAGCGTCGGTTCCCCCCCTTCCGAATCCACCTTCGGCTCAACCCGCTCGTTCGGCTCGATCACCTGGCTCACCCGCCCGCCGACCTCAAACGCCAGTTGTTCGGTCTTCCACGAAACCACCGCGGCCGTCACCACCGATGGCACGCTGGGGCTCGATTCTCCCAGAACCATCGTGGACACCGGCCTCGGCGGCTTCGCTCCCTCGACTGACGCCGGAGCCTCCGAACACCCTGCGATCGCCAGCAAGACCAGTAATCCCCCCATGGGGATCGCTCCGCGATCGGGTACAATCATGATGCGAGCGGTCATCCGTTTCACCCGCTGTTCGAAAGGAGGGCGGATCGTGTGTACTGCTCGGTGTAGTTTACTTTTCTCTCCTCGAAAGTAAACCCTGGAGTGTAGAAATTGTCGGAAGGCGTTTCCCTCCCGCCGGCTGCTTCTGGTCGCCTGACGGATCGCAAGCGCGCAGCGATTCTCGACGCGGCGGTCGAGGAGTTTGCGACGAGTGGCTTCGACACCACGAGCATGGACCGGATTGCCGAACGGGCCGGGGTGAGCAAGCGGACCGTCTACAACCATTTTCAGAGCAAGGACGCGCTGTTCGAGGCGATCGTTCAGGAGTTGATCGCCCAGACCGAGGCCCTGCCGGAGTTCCCTTACGAGGCGGATCGGGACCTGGCCGAGCAACTGGTCAGCTACTGCCTCAAGGTGGGGGAGCTGATCACCTCCGAGAGTTTCCAGGGGCTCGTCCGTGTCTCGCTCTCCCGATTCCTGCGGACCCCGCAACTGGCCCGCGACACGATCGGCGATGAGAAGCGGTTCATGGCCCGCCTGATTCGCTGGATCGAGCAGGCCACGGCCGACGGCCGCTTGAAACCGAACGATCCCGAGTTTTCCGCCAACCAGCTCTGCGCCCTGGTGGAAGGCTTCATGCTCTGGCCCCCCATCTTCGGGCTCGGGCCGAACCCGGAGCCGGACGAGCGCCGACGGATCATCACGTCCGCCGTTTCCCTGTTCCTCGATCATTACCGGGCCTGAGCCGAGCTCCCCTCCGAATCGCCTCGGGCGGTTCTCCCAGGCCCTCGGAACTGTGACCTAGGATTCCTGAGTGGATGCTGGCTCCCGGTCGAGGGGGGAGGTCGACGACGACCTCGGGGCGTCCTCAGTGCGCTCCGATGCGGGAGTTGCCGGTTCCCACGGGAATCCCGCGAAGGTCGCGGGGTCCTTTGCTCGGCTGGACTCGATCGAGGGTGGGCTTCGCGGCCGACCAGTTGCTCATGGAAGCCTCTCGCAATCGCCTGGAATCGAGTACGACGTTGCTGGTGCCTCGCGAGTTGCAAGGCCCCCGATCGTCGCCGACATCGTCGCCTCCCGCTCCCCGGCGGAAGTCCTGGGGACGGCTCCTCCGCTGGCTCATCGGCGGGGCGATCCTGGCCGAGGGGGTCTGGCTCCTGGCGCCATTGGTTCTCTACCGAACGAGTGTCCGGGCCTCGGTGACCGCTCCGCTGACGACCGTCCGGATACATCAGCAAGGGGTGGTGGAGGGCTTGCCCCCGGAAGTCGGGACCGAGGTGAGCCGGGGGCAGCACCTCTTCGACGTGTCGGCCGCTTCCCCTGACCGTCGCCCTCTGGATCGAATCGAAGGAGAGGCCGAGGCGATCCGACGATCCATCGCCGCCCTGGAAACCCAGATCGCCGACCTCGACGCCATCAAAGCCACCTTGAATCAGCACTTCCTCGACTACCAGGAGGCCCGGATCGCCCGGGCCCGAAAGCAGGCCGACGAGCAGGAGGCGATCATCCAGGCGGCCGAGTCGCGCCTCAAGGAGGCCGAGTACGAGTTTCAGGTGCACGGCCGGGCCTCGATCCGGGCCGCCTCGTCCGACATCGAACGCACCCGGGCCGAGTATGCCGTGGCCGTCGCCCGCAACGAGCTGGAGGAAGCCCGGCAAACCGCCGCTCGCCTTGACGTTCAGCTCGAGGCCGCCCAGCGCGGCTATTTCGTCGGCGACGCCGACGGCGGCCAGGACCGGGTTGCCTCCCTGCAGCGCTGCGACGAGATCG
Organism: Tautonia marina; assembly: GCF_009177065.1. NCBI lineage: Bacteria > Pseudomonadati > Planctomycetota > Planctomycetia > Isosphaerales > Isosphaeraceae > Tautonia > Tautonia marina. The sequence goes on along the minus strand of NZ_WEZF01000024.1, from coordinate 61,870 downwards.
AGATCCAGCAGGCCGGGCTTCGGGCCCACCTGGAGGAACTGCAGGGCAAACTCCTGGAGCTCGACACCCGGCTCGCCAGCGAACAGCGGCACCTGGAGCAGAACCGGGTCGCCATCAAGGCTCCCAGGAGCGGCGTCGTCTGGTCCTCGACGCTCGATGCCGGCAGCGAGGTCGCTCCCGGCACCACTGCCCTGGAGATCGTCGACCCCGGCCACCTGAGCATCGAGGCCATCTTCAAGGAGGCCGACGCCGCCCGGATTCGCCCCGGAGCGCCGGTCAAGGCCCGCCTGATCGGCTCGTCCCAGATCCTCTCCGGCCGCGTCTTCCACGTTGCCGACCCCACCGCGGTCGACCCGGAAACGGTCGGCGAACCCAGCCGCGATGCGGTCCCGATCGGCATGTTCCGGGCCATCATCGCCCTCGACGACCAGCCCTCGGGCGCCGATCCGGCCAATCGCTATCTGATCGGCAGCTCGGCCGTGGTCTGGACCCCTCGCTGATCGTTTTCCCCGTGCGATCCGACCGACCAAGGGCCTCCTCTCATGACCCCTGTGAGCGGCAGTGAATGGGCGACGGCCCTCCTGGTAACCGGCCTTTGCCTGGCCGTCCTTCCCTCGCTGCCTCGCCAGCGGACCTGGGCTCGCGTGCTGGTGCTGAGCCTGGCCCTGGGCATCACCCTGCGCTATCTCGACTGGCGGTTCACCCAGACCGTCCGGCCGACCGATCCGACCACCTGGGCCGGTCTCTGGATCTGGCTCGTCTTCGTGTTCGAGCTGGCCGCGTTGCTCAACTGCGCCGTCACGTACTTGATGCTCACCCGGACCAGCGACCATTCCTCAGAGGCCGACGCCCACGAGCGCCGCCTGAGGCGGCTCCCTCCTTCGGAATTACCGCGCGTCGATGTCTTTCTCTGCACCTACAACGAGGGGATCGAGGTGGTTGAGGGGCCGATTCTCGCGGCCAAGGGGATGGACTACCCGTACTTCACCGTCTGGGTCCTCGACGACGGCCGCCGCCCGTGGCTCCGAGACTTCTGCGAGGCCCAGGGGGTCGAGTATCTCACCCGCCCCGACAACCGCCACGCCAAGGCCGGCAACATCAACCACGCCCTCTCCCAGACCGATGCCGAGCTGTTCGTCGTCCTCGATGCCGACTTCGCGCCCCGACGCGACTTTCTCATGCGGACCGTCGGCTTCTTCGACGATCCGACCATCGCCATCGTTCAGCTGCCGCACCACTTCCTCAACGCCGACATCTTCGAGATGAACCTCGGCCTCGGCGACCAGGCTCCCAACGAGCAGCGTCTCTTCTTCGACATCGTCCAGCCGAGCCGAGACGGCTGGAACTGCGGTTTCTGCTGCGGATCGGCCAGCATCCAGCGCCGATCGGCTCTGATGGCGATCGGCGGCATCCCGACCGAGTCGGTCACCGAAGATATCCTCTCCTCGCTCATGCTCTTGCGCAGAGGCTTCATCACGCGATATCTCAATGAGCCCCTCGCGTTCGGGCTGTCTCCCGAGAGCGTTAAGGGGATGTTCGTCCAGCGGCAGCGCTGGTGCCGCGGTGGCTTGCAGCTTCTCTTTCTGAAGGACGGCGTCCTCGGGCCAGGGCTGAGCCTGATTCAGCGCCTTTTCTTCTTCCCGATCGACTGGCTCGTGCAGACGCCGGTACGACTGTTCGCCGTCTTCATCCCGATCGTCTACCTCTGGACGGGGCTTGCCCCCCTGGCCCATGCGAACCTTGAGGACCTGATCCGCTATCAGGTTCCCGTGCTCATCGCCTTGATGGCCCCGATGATCTGGATCTCGGCCGGGCGCTATCTTCCGTTGCTCTCGACCGGGTTTTCGCTCCTGCTCAGCTTCCGTCTGGTGCCGACGATCCTCTCGACCCTGATCAAGCCCTTCGGCGCGCCCTTCCGGGTCACTCCCAAGGGGAGCGGAGCAGGGCAGGGGGCCGACCAGTTCGCCCGGGGCAGCGCGCTGACGCTCCTGCTGCTGACCATGCTCGGCCTCTTAGTCAACAGTTGGCCCGAAACCCGGGTGATCGTCGATCCCGAGCACCGCGCGGCCGCCTCGGTCTTCTCGGCGGTCAACGCCGGGGCTCTCATCCTGGCCATCCTCGCCGGTCGCGACCGCGGCCGTTTTCGAGCGGCCGAGCGCTACCGGACCCGCGCTTCGGTCCTCTGCGAAGGAGATGACGGCTCCTGGTGCCTTGCCTCGCTCCACAACGTCTCGGCCACCGGAGCCGGTCTGTTCTGGCCCTCAGATCAGGCTGTTCCTCGATCCCTGTTCCTGCACCTGGCCGGTGGCGGCACCCTCCGCGCCACCGTCGTCCGCACCCGAGGCGAAACCCTCGGCCTCCGCTTCGACCTGGCCGACGACCGCGAGCGCGACAGCCTCTTGCAGTGGATCTATTCCATCGGCCTCGACGCCCAGCGCACTCCCCTGTCCGTCCCCCAGATGACCCGCCGCCTCCTCGCCCGATGCCTCGGCTAACGCGGTCCTCGCCCGCTCCCACCCGCTCCCCCGTTCGTCCTCGGGGGAGCGGGAACCTGACACGATTCACGCACGCCGAGCCGGCGGGCACCGTTCGCTCCCGGAACGGGACTCCTCTCGGAAACGCTCGCCCATCACTCCTCCTCCGCCTTCCAGACTGTCCCGTCGGTGAAGCCGACCTCCCGCGCGCGGAACGTGGCCGAGGCCGCCTGCTCGGGCACGAAGAACCCGGACTGCGTCATCTCCCGCTCGTCTTGCTGCTGGACCAGGTGGGGCTCGTAGGTGAAATTCAAGGGCGGCGCATGGCCGACGGCCTTCCCGGAGGCATCGAAAAAGGTGACCTCCAGGACCAGTCGTCGCACATCCTTGTTCGCATGATTGACGATCCGGAGCGTGTACGCCGGCCCCGAGTTCCGGAACGGCGACGGCTGCTGCTCCTGCTCCTTCTCCAGGAACGCGACCAGCTCGGCCGACACCGGAGCCTCCTCGCCGGCGAACTCCAACGCCGCGATGGCCTCGGGCATCCGGCCGAACTCCTTTAAGGGGATCTGCTCCAGGCGGACGTCGGTGACCAGTGGCTCGACCTCCTTGGCGAATTTCAGGTCCATTGCGACGGGTTCACCACGGATGCTGAGAAACGCGGAGTATTCCTTTTCGTCCCCGCCTCCTCCTCCAATCTCCATCTCGACAGGATCGCCGCCCCGGTCCCGCCCGAGCAAAAACACATAACGGTGCCATTTCATGTCGGGATCGCTCTCGTCTAATCGCTCGAGTTCGAGCGTCGCTTGATGGGGCATCTCGCCCCGAAGCGACACCCTCAGCCCCTCCTCCTCGCGAACCGCGCCGGGCTCGATCGGATCGAAACTCATCCTCACGATCTCGGTCGGAACCGGAATCTCGACCTGGCCAACCACCTCGGTGATCGCGGAGACACTGCGGAGCAGGCCGACCAGGGGAACATCCAGCGTCACATCCACCACCCCCTCGGGAAGCTCCGAGGCGCCGAGTGTCACCGGGAATCGGTCATCAGGAAGCAGTTCCTGGTTCCCAGGACCGGAAATGCTTCGAATCGCGATCGGCTCATGGAACGGATCGGCCGCCATCATCGCGGTGATCGCCGGGGGCAGCCCCACGCCAAGCACGCGGAGGCCGAGCGTCCCCGTCCCGCTCGGCTGCTGCTCCACGCCGGTCACTTCAATGAGAAACGGCCCGGCGAAGGCCACCGGCCAGGGGCGAGGGCCGGCAACCGGTGTCACGGCATCCCCCTCGAAGGAGCCCAGGAACCCCTCGGCCGGGTCGCTTCCATAGGTTGCAGACAACCCGACCGCCTCGCAGACGCGCTCGATCGCCTCCAGCCGGGTCAGGCCCTCGGCGGTCAGGGTCACGGGCTGATCGAGGGCCTCGGCCGGGGCCTTCGAGCGGTCCAGCTCCAGGCCGATCGGCGCGGCCAGCTCGGCGATCACCGCGCCTGCCGGTCGACCGTCCAGGGCCAGGTCCACGGTGAACGACTGGCGAAATGCCTCAAGATCAACCGCCTCGATCGCCTCGAAGGTCGCGGCGGCCCGGGCGGCATCAGCAGCAGCGTCGTCCTCGCCCTCGGCAAAGGGGTCGAACCCCTCCATCGCGTCTTCCAGCTCGGAGAACATCGCCCCCAGCTCCCCGAAGATGGCCATCGGGTTCTCAAAGTCCATGGTCATCTCGGGGTGCTCCGCCGTCGCGGCGACGACCATGGCATGCGCACGCCATTCACCGTCTTCACGCCGCAGCCGGAGGCTCCCGCCCTCCAGGCGGCCGGTCGGTCCTTCTACCCGGATGGCAACCTCGGCCGAGTCGCCGTCGGTCGTGGCCTCGCCGATCTCGAACGGGCTGTTGGGATCGGGTTGCAGCGTGATGTTGTGCTCCTGCTGGGCACGTCGGGCCTTTTCAGTCATCAGAGCTTGCTTGGTCGCCTCGTCCTCGGTCCCGAGGAAGAGGCGCGCGACCTCCTTCGGATCGTCGCCGGGGAGGTCGTCCGGGACCGGCATGTCCGGGGCGGGCGAGGGGCTTGCCGGGAACCCCGGCTGCAGCTCCTCGCCGGGCATCATTTCCTGAGCGATCCCCTGCGACGGCGCGGGAGCCATTGGGGCCGACGCCGCGCCTGGGGCCTGCGCCCCCATCATCGGCGGCGGGGGAGGCGGAGCGGTTCCCGGAGGGGCCGCCGTCGTCGAGGGATCGAGGGGCGCCACGGCCGGCTCGTTGCCGCCGCAGCCGGCAAGCATCAGCCCGCTGATCAAAAAAAGACCGGCGTGGAAGGATCGAACGGGGTAGATCATCTCTCGTCTCCTGCGTAAGCGGGGAATCACCATCAACGCCAATCAACGAACGAAGGACTCCTCAACGCCCGATGCGGTCCAGACCTTCAGGCGGCCCTCCGAGCCTGCGACCACCAGCCGTCGGCCGTCGCCCGACCAGGCCAGGGCGGTCGGTTCCTCCGGCCCCGAGAGGCGAAGGACCGGCTGGCCAGTGGGAACGTCCCAGAGGGCCACGGTCCCGTCGGCGCTCGCCGTGGCGAGCCGTCGTCCGCCCGGATGCCAGGCCACGGCCGCCACCGGATCGCCGTAAAGGGGAATCACGATCTCCGCGTCACCCTCCTCGATCGACCGAATCCGGAGCACGTCCGGCCGCGAATCCCCCGAGGGCGCGAAGCCCACCGACGGCCGCGGCGTGAGCAAGGCCAGCCGATGGCCTGGCGCGTCCCAGACCATCAGGCGGAGCGTCCCCTCGTCGCGCGGCTCCAGGACCCGGAGCACCCGGCCCGAAGCCGGGTCGAGGATCTGCACCGAGCGATCTCTCCCGGCCATCGCCAGGCGTTCTCCGAAGGGAGCCAGGGCGGCGAGGGACCGTTGACCCGCGTTCAGGGGAATCATCGAGCCGGCCACCGGCCCGTCCGCCCCGAGGCTCCAGCTTCGCAGCGCCTCACCCAGGACCGCCACCAGCCGCTCCTCGGAGACCCAGGCGACGGCCCGGACCGGCCCGTCGTCCAGGGGGATGCTGCGACCGGGACCCCGCGCCGACAGATCCCAGACGACAAGGTGATAGGTCTTGGTGAACACATCGTGGAGCGATGCCGCGATCCTCCGGCCTTCAGGCGACCAGGCGATCGCGTTGACGATTCCTTCCGGCCCTGCCAGATGACGATCGACCGTCCCGCCCTCCACGTCCCAGAGCCGGACTCGTTCCCTCGAAAACCCTCCCCGAGTCGAGGAGGCCAGCCGCTGCCCCGTCGGTGCCCAGGCCATCGCGGTCACGGCCCCGGAGTCGTCGTCGAGGACCTGCGCCTCGGGCGACTCGAACGGGTCCCAGAGCTTCACTCGCCCGTCGGTGCTCGCCGAGGCCAGCCGCAAGCCGTCGGGCTTCCAGGCCACGGCGTTCACCCCCCGCTGGTGCCCGCGCAGGGTCACGATCGCCGCACCGTCCGAGAGGTCCCAGACTCGAACCGTCCGGTCGTCGCTCGCCGAGGCCAGCCGCCAGCGGTCGGGGCTCCACGCCAGATCCCGGACCGGCCCGTCGTGTCCCGAGAGGCGCTGAAGCGCTCGACCGGACGCAAGATCCCTCACCCGGATCGCGCCGTCTTCCCCGGCCGAGGCCAGCCGTTTCCCGTCCGGAGACCAGCTCACCGCCAGGGTGTCCTGACCTGGATCAACGAATCGCTGAATTTCGACGTGCTCATCCACGTTCCAGACAATCACAGTCCCGGGTGCATGCGCCGTCGCCAGCCGTCGGGAGTCGGGGGACCAGGCGGCGTCATGGCTCCCTCCCGCGTCGTCGGGGTCGAGTGTCGCCTGCAAGGTTCCCGTCGCCGCCTCCCAGATCCGGATCTTCCCATCGAGCAGCCCTCCGACGGCGGCGATCCGGCAGCCGTCGGGACTCCACGCCACCGACCAGACCGCCTTCGACGGCCCGCCCCCTCCCAGCGTCCGAACCGCCTTGTGTGCGATCACGTCCCAGACGCAGACGGTCCCATCCTCGGCGGCCGTCGCCAGGAACCGGCTGTCCGGCGACCACGACGCGTCGTAAATCCCACCGGTCTGCCCCCGAAGCTCCGCGACCATCTCCCCCGTCGTCGCATCGAAGAGCGCAAGGAACCCGACCTCCGACCGCAAGGCCGGATTGGCCCGTGTCGCCGCCAGCAAGCGACCATCGGGACTCCACGCCACCGTCTCGACAAACTGGCCGACCGTCATCAGATCGGCGTTGGCGAGTCCGTTGAAGTAAAACCACTCCCAGCCCCTCAGATCGACTCGACCCGGCTCGGGCACCAGGGCCGCCAGCAAATCGCCGAGCCTGGCCATGTCGGCCCCTTGGTAGGCATCGGCGAGTTGCTGTGCGTGGATCAGAGCAAGCTGATACGCCAGGCGATCGCGCTCCTGCTGCGTCTCGGCCCGCAGGCGTTGCTCGCGGCGTCTGGCCTCCTGTTCCGCGTCGAGCGCCTTGGCCGTCTGCACGGCGGAGACCACCGCCAGCACCGCCGCCAGCGCGGCGAGGCCGACCGCCGCGGCCGAGAGTCCCGCAATGGCTGGCCGTCGTCGGCACCACATTGCCAGCCGGGTCGCCAGCCCCACCCGACGCGCCCGGATCGGCTCGCCGTTGACGAACCGCCGCAGGTCGTCGGCCAGGTTGTGCGCCGAGTCGTACCGATGCTTTGGCGCTTTCTCCAGGCACTTCAGGCAGATCACCTCCAGGTCCCGAGGCACCCGGCGGTTGAGCTTCGACGGCGCTTCCGGCACCGTTTCGCGGACCTGTTCCAGCGTCTGCACCACCGAATCGCCCGCGAACGGCGGCCGACCGGTCAGCAAAGCGTAGAGCACGGTTCCCAGGCCGTGCACGTCGGTCGCCGTGGTCACGGCCCCCCGACGTCCCGACGCCTGCTCCGGGGCCATGTACGATGGCGTTCCCACCACGGCTCCGGTACCCGTCAGGGCGCTGTCGCCTTCGATCCGCTTGGCCAGGCCGAAGTCGGTGACGTGGGGCTCCCCCTCAGCGTCGATCAGGATGTTCGCCGGCTTCAGGTCCCGATGCAGAATGCCTCGCTGGTGCGCATGGTGGACCGCCTCGGCCACCGTGGCGACCATCCGGGCCACGTCGGGAAACCGGTTCACAAACGTGTCCAGGCACTGATCGAGCCCCACGCCGCCGATGAGCTTCATGGCGAAGTAGGCGTGGCCGTCGTGCTCGCCGACCTCGAAAATCGGCACCAGGTGGGGATGATCGAGCGTGGCGACCGCCTCGGCCTCGTTCCGAAAGCGCCGGCGTTGCTCCTCACCAGCCAGCACGGCCGATCGGATCATCTTGACCGCGACCAGCCGGTTCAGGCTCACCTGCCTGGCCTTGAAGACCACCCCCATCCCGCCGCGTCCCAGCTCCCGGATCAACTCAAAGTCGCCGAAGTAGTGGAGCCGATCGGGGGGAATCGACCTACCTTCCTCGGCCCCCGAACCCTCGACCTTGGGAGAGGCCGAAGGATCCGGATTCTGCCGTTCGGGTCCCCAGTCCGAAGTGGGCGCGGCGAATGCCTCGGTCGCGATCGCGCCGGCCACCGTTTGTCCGAGGTGGGTGTCCTCGTCGAGCACTTGCCTCATGACACAGGCCGGGCAGAGGCCATCGAGGACCCCGGCAGGCAGCGTCTCGCCACAGTTCGGGCACGATCGGGGGGAAGACACCAGGAGCTCTCCCGGACAAAACGCTCGTCATCACCACCGAGCTTCAGACCGTGTCAGGTGTCGAGCTTACAGGGAAGCCTTCGAAATCACGATCGCGCCGGGTGGGGACGGGGCCGTTTGCTGTTCGATCACCTGGAGGTCAGCGGTTCTTCCCCCTCCTCGGGGGCGAGCTCGCCCACGCGAGCGCGGGCAACATCGCCCGCCTGGTTCGCAACCGCAAGACGTGATGGATCGTGAGCGTCTTCATTGTTGGATGGACGCCGCCTGCATCGGCGGCCGCGCCGTGAGACTTGCGGTGTGCGGGGTTCCTCCTCCGCCGGCCGATCCCCGCATCGGTGCCGGTTTGCTCCTTGGCCGGCCGCGGCTTCGGGCGAGCCGAAGCCGCGGGGTCACGGTCAGGAGCATCGTGAGGGGGGACCAGCCGGCCCCGGATCAGCCGACGGCCTCCGGGGCCCGGGGGCTCAGACGCGGCCCCTGAGCTTCTTCCAGAGGGTCAACGCTGGAGAGGTCACGGGCTGGGCCTCCGGACCCATCGGGTCCAGTGACGCCAAACGAGCCCGCTCGATCCGGGACAGGAAGATGGAGGCCGATGACTCCGACGGACGGAAGACCGCCAGGTCGGCCCAACCGTCCCCGTCGTAGTCGCCGGGGGCCGGCAGATCCCTCCCGGCCCCTTCGACGGGTTGGTTGATCACCCCGCCGCCGGAGAGCGCCGCCAGCCAGTGGGCGGCGCCGGGGACCAGGTCGCTTTCGGGTCGGAAGACGGCCAGGTCGGCCCGGCCGTCCCCGTCGTAGTCGCCGGGGGCCGGCAGATCCATGCCGGCGGCGCCGAAGGGTTGGTTGATGACCCCGCCGCCGGAGAGGGCCACCAGCCAGTGGGCGGCGCCGGGGACCAGGTCGCTTTCGGGTCGGAAGACGGCCAGGTCGGCCCGGCCGTCCCCGTCGTAGTCGCCGGGGGCCGGCAGATCCATGCCGGCGGCGCCGAAGGGCTGGTTGATGACCCCGCCGCCGGAGAGGGCCACCAGCCAGTGGGCGGCGCCGGGGACCAGGTCGCTTTCGGGTCGGAAGACGGCCAGGTCGGCCCGGCCGTCCCCGTCGTAGTCGGCCGGGACCGGCACATCGACACCGGCCATGCCGAACTGGCGGGTGAGCCGTTGGCCGTCGGCCAGCTCGATCGTCCAGGAGGCGTCGGCCGGGTCGTAGAAGACGAGGTCGTCGGTGCCGTCGCCGTCGAAGTCGACCGTCATGGGCCCCCGCCCCGGCCCGATCCCTCCGGGAGGGACCGGATCGGCCGGCTCCGTCTGGCGGCTCGGGACGATCGACAGGGGGGTTGAGGGGCTCGACCAGAGCAGGTCGATCCCGCCGTCACCGAGCCCTCGGCGGTATTCGAGGAGGATCTCGGCCGGATGCTCCGGATCGAGCGGCACGGGGGTCGAGGAGGCGGTCGTCTCCCCGGTCGCCCCCCAGGTCTCAAGGACCAGCTCGCCGTCGATCCAGAGCCGGGCTCCCCCCTCCGCGCGGACCTGGAAGGTGTAGGGCTCGTCAAACTGAGGGAGCAGCCGCCCGGTCCATCGGGCCGTGGCGATCCCCTCGAACGCGCCGGGCCCGCCGAGCGCGACGACGGGGTCGACCCGCTGGACGGCCGTTTCCTCGGATCGATTGGGGCCGAGGTAGAGCCCTCTCAGCCCGGTGCCGGCCCCCAGTTCACCGCCGTCAACCCGGTAGACCGCCGTCAAAACCGCGTCGGTCCGGGGCGTGGCCAGGCTCGACACGGCCGGCCGGCCGTCCGACCAGGTGTCGAAGATCCAGGTCGTCCCGCCGAGGTCGATCGTGTCCGGGACCGTCACGGTGCGCTCGACCCCGGCCACGCCGACGAACGACAGCGGCATCGGCGTCGGGGTGCCGTCGAAGACGACGCCGAGCCCCTCGGGGACTCCCCGGAGCGTCACCTCGGCCTTGACGGGGTGGAGGTCGTACTCGGCCTCGGTCGTGAGCCCGTTGGCGTCGGTCACCCGGACGTGAATGCGGACCCAGACGTTGTCGCTGGTTTCCCCGACCGCCGGCACGACGGCCGAGCCCTCGGCCATTCCTCCGGTCGGTGCCATCAGCGGGTGATAATGCTCGTCGTGGTGGAAGTTCATCCACCAGGTGAAGGATTCCGGCCCGAGGGGGGTGCCGTCACCGGCGACGGCCTCGGCCGCGAACTCGAACGGGACGCCGGCGACGTAGCGGCTCTCGGGCGTCGGCGCCGAGAAGGTGATCTCGGGGCGATCGTACGGGACGACCGTCAGCGTTGCCGCCTCGGACTCGACAACGCCGTGCTCGTTGGTAATCCGGACGGAGAACACAGCGCCGTCATCGGCCGGGGTCGTGGCGTCAATCGAGTAGCGATCTCCGGTCGCCCCCATGATCGGCTCGCCGTCCCGGAGCCACTGGAACGCGTAGGGGGGAGCGCCGGAAGGTACAACCGAGAAGCGCGCCGGCTCGCCGGCGGAGACGATCTGGTCGGCCGGCGGTCGGGAGACGACCGGCTCGTCGCTGCCGGTGTAGGTGATCCGGTAGACCGCGCCGTTGTCGAAGGTTGTGCCGTCGTGTCGGAAGTCGCCGAGCGAAACGTAGTAGAGATCGCCGCCGGGGCCGACGGCCAGGTCGGTGACGAAGTTGGGCTCTCGGTCGAACCAGCGCGGCTCGTGGGTCCCTTCCTCAAGGATCCGGATGCCGTTGCAGTAGTCGGCGTAGAACAGGTCGCCGACGTATTCGGCCGGAAACGAAGGCTGCTCAGGCAGGTAATAGACCGAGGCCGAAACGGCGCAGCCGATCAAGGGATCCCCGGGGGTGTGCGAGTACGCGTGGATCGGGTCGCTGAAGCGGAGGTCTCCCGGTTCCGAGGGCCCCTCGACGTCCGGCCAGCCGTAGTTGGCGCCGGGGACACCGAGGTTGATCTCCTCCCAGTCCCACTGCCCCACGTCGCCGATGTTCACCTGGCCGGTCTCGGGGTGGATCGACAGGCGGAACGGATTGCGCAGGCCCGAGGCCCAGATCGAGGCGTACTTGCCCGGCAAGATGCCGACATACGGATTGTCGTCCGGGATGGTGCCGTCGGGGTTGATCCGCAGGACCTTGCCGTGCAGGCTCTCCAGCGATTGGGCATTCTCGCCCACGCTGTTGTCGCCGACGCCGATGAAGAGCGTGCCGTCGGGCGCGAACACGATCGAGCCGCCGTTGTGGATGGTCGCCGGGCCGAGCGGGTCGATCTCCAGCAGAACCTGTTCGGGGCCGGCGACCGCGCCGTCAACCATCATGAAGCGGCTGACCCGGTTGTGCGCCGGGGTCCCCGGGACGGTGTAATGCACATACAGGAAGTTGGTGTGGGAGTGCTCGCCACCGTCCTGGCCGTCGTCGTGCCCGTGGGAGGCGAAGCCGGGATCGAAGGTGAAGCCGATCAGGCCGCGCTCCCCCTGGTTGGCGACGTCCAGCCGGATCAAGGGGTCCGGCTGAATCACGCCGTCGCGGATCACCTTGATCTCTCCGCTCCACTGCTCGGCGACGTAGAGCTCCCCCTCCGGCCCAAACTGCAGCGTCGTCGGGTTCGAGAGGCCGGTGGCCACCTCGATCTGAGCGAAACCGGGCGGCAGGCCCGCGGGGGCGATCCGGTCCTCCAGCGCTTCGAGGCGCACCCGCGCGTCGCGTCGCTTCCCCACCGGGCGGCGACGGATTCCACGCCCAAGAATCGTGTTGGTCAGTTGCATCACGAAGGTACTCGGCAGCGGGTCTCTTGTTCTCGCGTGGCCGATCACCACGCCCCCCCGGTTCGGTCCCGGACTGCTGCGGCGTTCCACATGCGAGGGCCGATCACCAGACGGGCCTCTCCCCGGAAGCATCCTAACCTTCCGACGAGGCCGACGGGTCGGGTCGCACCGATTTTTCTATCGGCTCGGTGGCTCCCGAAGCTTGATCCCGTTGGCCTGTCGAAACCTCGGGAGAGAGTGACACATCCAAACGTGTGAAGGCGCTCGCGGATCGGATCCTGCCCCGGAGCAGGCCCCGGCGTCTCCATCCTCCCGAACTCGGGTTGCAAAACCTTGCCCCGGCATTACGCTCTGTCCCTCGCAGGGACCGTCCGTCCGGGGAGGACCCGGCCGCGCCGTGCCCCTTGCCCTGGCCCCTTTGTGGAGACCTGTGCCATGGACGGCGTGATCCGAGTCGGGAGCCGCGACGAGTTCCTGGCCCTGGTCGGGGGCCCGGCCTTCGCCCGGCATCGTCACCTGGAACAATACCTCGCCGAGCAGCACCGGGAGGCCGACCAGTTCGCCGTCCCTGGCTACTGCCTCTGCTGCGAACGCCCGGTCGACTTTCTCGTCGACTGGCGCTTCGGTGGCAGCAACGACGGCGAGGGCGCCAGGCCGAACTGGCGGGAGCGCCTCGAATGCCCGGGCTGCCATCTCAACAACCGCCAGCGCATGATCGCGGGCCAGGTCGCCGAGCTTCTCCGGGGGGCCGGCGAGCCCTGCTCCTCGGCCTACCTGATGGAGCAGATCACGCCGATCTTCCGCTGGTTTCTCGAACACTTCCCCGACTGCCGGATTGTCGGCAGCGAGTACCTCGGGCCCGACCTCCAGGGTGGCTCCGTCCGTGACGGCATCCGCCACGAGGACGCGGAGCGGCTGAGCTTCGAGGATGCTTCGTTCGACGTGGTTGTCAGCAACGAGGTCCTCGAACACGTCAACGACCCGTTCCGCTGCATGCAGGAGATGGCCCGGATCCTCCGCCCCAGCGGCCAGGCCTTCCTGACGATCCCCTTTGACGTGTCGAGGGATCACAACCGCCGACGGGCCGAGATCCGGGACGGCCAGCTCCACCACCTTGAGGAGCCGGCCTATCACGGCAACCCGCTCTCGGAGGAGGGTTCCCTGGTCTTCACTGACTTCGGCTGGGAAGCCCTCGCGCAGCTCCGCGAGGCCGGCTTCGCGGACGTCGGCCTCCATGTCCACTGGAGCTACGAGCTTGGCCACCTCGGGCCCGCCCCGTCCTACTTCCACCTCATCCGCTGACGATCCATCCCCTCGAGGCGGGCCGTCGCTCGGGGATCGGCGGCCCCTTGGTCGCACGCGGGCCGGATCGAAGCTGCCCCGGCGTTCCCGGTCCAACGACCCGCCTCAACGGGGGAGGGCTTCGGATCGCCGCTCGGCGATGGTCCCTTCATCCAGGCGGTAAAGGACCGCGAAATCGTCCTGGTAGACGGTCCTCGCAAGCCCTGAACCTTCCAGAAACGCCTTCTGGGCCGGCCAGCCGAACTCCTCGCCGACGTGATCGACCCGGAGGATCAGGACCGTGTCGACCCCCGAGTCGATCAGCCGATCGGCCAGGTCGTTCGCCGGGGCCCCCCAGGCATCCATGCCACCGTGACTCGACGGCGTCGGGAACAGGGCGCCGTTCTCGTTGGTGCTGATCGGCCGGTGCTGGTAGTTCCTCCCGAACAGGGGGAAGGTGAACTTCCGGCCAAACACGGCGATGTGCCTGGAGCGGGGCATCCGGTCGAGGTGTTCCCAGACCTTCCCGCCGTACGGATTGGTGTCGATCACGGCCTCCACCATCCTTGCCTTCTCCTCGTGGCGAAGCAGGAGGCACGCCGGCACGAGCAGAGCGACCGCAATCACGGACACCAGGCCGACTCGGGGCAACTCAAGCCCCCTCTTGCCGAGCGCGGACCACCCCCCGCCCCGCCATGTCGAGGCAATCGCCGTCAGCACGAACGCGCCGAGCAGCGAGGCGACGATCACCCAATCTCCCGAGTAGAAGGGCGCGGCCCAGGGGCGGAACGCCACGAGGGCGACCGCCACGAGCCCCACGGCGGCCTGACCGGCCACGGCGGACGATCGCAGAACGACGGTCAGCCCGGCGGCCAGCGCGGTCCAGCCGAGAAGCGGCAGGATCGTGACGTAGCGGAAGCTACTGCTGTGAATCTCGCCGACGACGAAGGTCGGTGGGTTGCCGGCGGAGAAGGGCAGGGTGGGGTACACCACGACCGTGAGGGCGGCGATCCCCAGCGCCCCGGCGATCCAGAACCGCTCTCCCGGCTCTCCCCGAGAGGACCAGAGCCGCCGCGCCGCCGCCGCCCCCCCCAGCACGAACCCGATCGCGGCCAAGAGGCCGAGCGACACGGGCCAGTCGCCGAAGTGCCGGAGCGAGGCGAGCAGGGTCGTCTTGAGGCCGTAGGTCTGGGCGAACTCGGTGAGCCTCGTCTGCTCGAACGTGAGGCCCTCCCAGCCGAGCAGTTTCGCCGGGAACAGCGGATTCCCGGTCAGCGCGATGTTCCGCAAATACCAGAACGCCCCGGTCGCCAGGCCGCTGGCCAGGAAGATGAGCAGGACCGTTCCCGCCGCTCGGCCGAGACCCGCCACGCCGACCCGCTCCCCCTCCCGACCGATGGCGCGGGCCTCCCGGGCGATGCAGAGCAGGACAATGACCGAGGCGCCGAGGACGCCGGTCACCTTCATCCCGACCGCGATTCCCGCCAGCAGGCCGGCGATCCAGGTCTCCAGGCGGACCCCCCGGCGGTCGTCGCGGTCCTCCCGCGTCGGGATGGCGAACACCAGCGCCGCCGAGACCACCGCCGCCAGCCCGAGGTCCACATCCGCGAACATCGTCATGATGTACTGGGCCCGGGGAGCGACCCCCAGCAGCAGACCGGGCAGCAGCCGCATCGACAGCGGAGCCCCCACCCGCCGCAGCGCCTCCGCGGCGGCCAGCGTGGCCAGCGCCCAGTACAAAAAGCCCGTCGTCCCGACCCAGGCCAGCGTTTCGGCCCGGTCGGACACACCGAAGGGCACCAGAAACCAGGTCGCGATTAGGTCTCCACTACTCGGATAGAAGTAGTGATAGCCGTAAATGCTTTCGAGGTCCTGGCCGATGATCGAACGGTCGATGAGCCAGCTCGCGCTGATCGTCATGTGGTAGTAGAAGTCGTCCCACATCTCGAAGCCGGAGAACCGCCAGACCTCGGTCAAAAAGAGCGAGGAACCGACGATCGCCAGCGCCAGCAAGGCAATCCAGTCGGCCAGGCCCCACGGCTCGGCCGCCGGGCGGGAGGGCCCCGTCGGACCTTCGGGGGCGCGCATGCGGAGGCGGCGATTCCAGACCATCGCGACCGCCGCGACGACGACCCCGAAGATCGCCACCGAGGCCGGAACGAGCAGCCCGGCCACGCCCAGGCCAAGCATGGCCGAGTGGCCCATCACCAGGCACCACGCCGCGACGGTCAGCAGCCAGCACGAGTTCGACGGCGGCCCGCCCCGCCAAACCCGCCACCCGACGATCGAGGCGGCCATCAGCACGCCGAGGTTCGCCAGGGCAAAGAGTGTCTCTCCCATCGCAGCTCCCTCCGACTGTCTTGCGTTGAGCGTCCGGGTCAGGCCGACCGGGCCATCAGGGGGCCTCGGACCGCGTCCGGCCCGGGCTTCGTGAAGACCGCCAGGTCGTGCGCATACCAGAGTCGATTGATGCGCTGCGGATCGGACGACGCGAAGCCGAGCTCTCCCGCCCAGAGGCGGACCTGCGTGATCGGCGTGTACCGGACCCACTCCCGAGCGACCAGCAGGTCGTGGCAGTTGTTCGCCAGCGCCCGCCATCGCGGCCGGTGCCCGATGTCCTTGTAAATGAGCCGGCCGCCCGGCCGCAGCGCCTCGAAGGCAAGCTGGAGGACTGAGGGCCGCTGGTCCCGGGGAACATGGTGCATCACGTCAACGATGGTCACCACGTCGAACCGTCCTTCGGGCCAGGCAGCGGAGACGGGAAGGTGCTCAAAGCGGAGGGCCCCGGGGTGCCCCTGCGCCTCATAGTGCGTTGCCATCTCCCGGGCGACGGCGATGGCGTCGGCGTCCGAGTCGAACCCGACGCCCTCCGAGCACCGGCCCGACACGCCCAGAAGCGCCAGGAGCATCCCCTGGCCGCAGCCGACGTCCAGGACGCGGGACCCGGGGTCCACGCACTCCGCGACCCGCTCGAAGGGGCAGATGTAGGGCCGGTAAACCGCCATCTGGCGGCGAAACCCCGTCGTCGAGGCATAGAGCGCCGCCGCGGTCTTCGAAAACTCGGAGGCCGTCATCAGTCTGCTTCCCCCAGCTCCCTTGGAACGTGGTCCTGCACAGGTTCAGCCCGTCCCGTCCCGTCCCGTCCCGGGTCGTGACGGTCGATCGGCTCAGAGGAAGGTCGCCGCCGCGAGAATCGCCAGCGTCAGCACCCCCGTCGCGAGGCTCTGGCGGTCCTTCAGCGCAAACACCACCGGGTCGGAGTGCATCTTCCCCCGCTGCGCGAGGATCCAGATCCGGGAGGTCCAGTAGAGCAGCAGCGGACAGATCAGCAGCAGCCAGCGGGGGTGGCGGTACAGCGCGACGCTGGCCGGGTCGTTCAGATAGAGGCAGATGACGAGCACCGCCAGGTAGCTGCACGCCGGCCCGAGCGAGCCGATCATCGCGTAGTCGTCCCCGTGGTATGCCCGACCCGGCAACCGCCCCCGGCGGCCCAGCGCCGATCTCAGCTCGCTGTACCGCTTCAGGAAGGAGAGCCCCAAAAAGAAGAAGAGCGAGAAGACCAGCAACCAGGTCGAGATGACGATCCCCGTCGCCGCCCCGCCGCAAAGCACCCGGAGCGTGTACAGCCCGGCCAGGCAGATCACGTCCTTCATGAGCTTCCGCTTCAGGTACAGGCTGTAGCTCAGTGAGAGGATGAGGTACAGGACCAGCAATGCGGTAAAGGGGGCCGGCAGCATCAGGCCGATCCCCAGCGCCGCCGCCAGCAAGGCGCCGGCAACCGGGATGGCCGAGGGAATCGGGATCACCCCCGAGGCCAGCGGGCGGTTGCGTTTCACCGGGTGGACCCGATCCGACGGCAGGTCGATCAGGTCGTTGACGATGTAGATCGCCGAGGCCCCGAAGGAAAACGCCACGAAGGCCATGACCGACGCCAGCACCAGCCCCGGGTTTCCCAGCTGGTGCGCCGCCAACAGCGGCACGAAGATCAGCAAATTCTTGGCCCATTGGTGGACCCGGAGCTGTCGCATCCAGTCCCGCACCGGCCGTCGCCCACCCTCGAAGACCCGGCCCACCCGGGCCCGTCCCCGAGCCCTCCGCTCCAACCGCGTCCCCGGCGCCACGAGGATCGCCTCGACCGCCCCTTCCCAGACCGGCAGATCCACCCGGTGGTCGCCGACGTAGTCGTACTGCCCCGAGCCAAACCGGGCGTCGAGGGCGGCCCGCTTCGCTTCGCCCTTCAAATTGACCGAGCCGTCGCCGGCAACGACCTCGTCGAAGATTCCGAGGTGGTCGGCAACGGCCCTCGCCACCCCGGGGTCGGCCGCGGTCGCCAGGACGACCCGACGGCCCCGACCTCGCTCGGCTCGCAGGTAGTCGACCAGTTCCGTGTGGTACGGTAGCCTCGCCACGTCGACCGGTGCCCGGTCGGCGAGCTGGGTCTTCAGCCGGACTCGACCGGAGAGAAGCCAGAAGGGCACCCGCCAGAGGTCCCAGGGGCGGGTCCGCAGCAGCACGGCGAACGCCTCCCACAGCAGGTCCGAGCGGATCAGCGTGCCGTCGAGGTCCACGCACAGGACGCGAGCGCTCTGGGGCACGAATCGCTCGTGGGGCGTGGTCGCCCTGGTATTGGCAATCATGCTCAAGCGTCCGACCCCGGCTCTCAAAACGACACGCCGCACGTCCGTGCGCGGCGTCGTGCAAAAGGCTTTAGATACCAAGATCGGCGACCGGTCAAGGTCACCTTGCCCCGGCCCGGTCGATTGGGATCCGCCTCAGCAAGGAACGACGTCGTGATGGTTCCCACGGATGGCCCGGCCGCGCGCCCAACAGCGGTGCGCGGTCATCGGATTCCGGTTGACCACCCCGGCGGCTTTGCTAAAGTCCCCCCTCCGAGTCGGCCGGGCGAGCGACCCGATGCCCGGCCGGTCGCGTTGGTTGCAGGAGGCCCGCTCATGAGTCAGGACCGCTCGCCCCGAAACGCCCTCCTGGTGCTCGGCATGCACCGCTCGGGAACCTCGGCGCTGACTCGGGTGCTCGGCCTGCTCGGGGCGGAGCTGCCCGAGCACTTGATGCAGCCGCACCCCAACAGCAACGAGACGGGCTTCTGGGAGCCGGTCGAGATCGTCGATACCCACGACGAACTGCTCCGGTCGGTCGGCTCAAGCTGGGACGACGTCGCCGAGTTCCCCAGGCACTGGTTCGGCAGCCGTGCGGCCGAGCAGTACGCCGATCGGCTCGCCGCGCTGGTCCTCAGGAACTACCACGACGCGCCGCTGATCGTCCTGAAGGATCCGAGAATCTGCCGATTCCTGCCCCTCTGGCTGCTCGTGCTGGAGCGGGTCGGGGCCCGCCCTCACTTCGCCATTCCGGTCCGCAATCCGCTGGAGGTCGCCGCCTCGCTGAAGCGCCGGGACGGCTTCCCGATCGCCAAGTCCACCCTGCTCTGGCTGCGCCACGTCCTCGACGCCGAGCGCGATTCAAGGGGCTTCCCCCGCGCCTTCATCGCGTACGATCACCTGCTCGCGGACTGGAAGGGGGTCACCGATCGCCTCGGTCATCAGCTTGGCCTGACCTGGCCTGGCAGCTCGCACCGGGCGAGCGTCGAGATCGAAGCGTTTCTCTCCGAAGCGCTCCGGCACAACCGCGCCAGCGGGAGCGAGCTGAGGGACCATGCCCAGGTCGTCAGCTGGGTCAAGTCCGCCTACGCGACCCTGCGACGGCTCGCCCGTGGCGACACTCAGGAGCCGATCGAAACCTTCGACCGACTTCGCGTGCAGGTCGACCGGGCGGAGCTCGCCTACGGTCCGGTCGTCGCCGACGCCCGAATCCGGATCGAGCGCGCCGAGGCGGAACTCCGGGCCGCCGAGGAGTCCGCCCGGGGGATTGCCCGAGAGAAGGACCGCAGCGAGGCCGAGGCCCGGGCCCAGATCGAGGCGATGGCCAGCGAGCTGAACCAGACCCGACAGGCACTCAACGCCCAGCAGGATCGGATGGCCCGGGAACGGCAGCAGTTCGAGGCCGAACGTCGCCAGGCCAAAGAGGCCCTTGAGGCCAGGCGTCGCCAGGCCGAAGAGCCCCTCGAGGCCGAGCGTCAGCGACTCCGGGACGAGCTGGAGACCCTGGCCTCCCAGTTGCTCGAGGCCGAGGCGATGCGGGATTGGCTGCGGAGGGAGCGAGGCCGGCTCTCGGCTGAGCGTGACCGCGACCTGGCCCGGCTCTCGGCGCTGGCTGCCGACCTGGCCCGGACCGAGGCCGAGCGCGAGGCGGCCCTCGCTGACCGGCAGGCCGTGCACCGGATCTTCACCGAGCACATGGAGGCCGCCCAGGCCGCCCACGCCGAGGCCGTGCAGGCCTACCACCGGGCCGAGTCCGCCCGGCAGCAGCTTGAGGCCACGCTGGCCGAGCTGATCGGCTCCCGATTCTGGCGGTACAGCCGGCCAGCCCGGGCGGTCGGCCCGATGGCCCGACGGGCCCGCGCCCGGCTCCTCGGTGCCCCTCTGGCCGCCGCCCGGAGGCTGCCCAGGCCGGTCCGCGAACCGCTCCGGGGCCTGAAGCGCCGGATCGACACCGCCCGGGAGGACCGCCGCGTCCTCGCCGAGCTGGCCCGCTCGGGCCTGGCCTTCTCGTCGACCGACCGGCCGACCGTCTCGATCGTCATCCCGGTCCACAATCACTACCGGGAGACGGTTGCCTGCCTGCAGTCGATCCGCGCTCAGGTCGCCGGCGTGACCTACGAGGTGATCGTCGTCGACGACGCCTCCACCGATCCAACCCCCCAGGCGCTGGCCCTGGTGCCCGGGGTGGTGGCGATCCGCAACGCCAGGAACCTCGGCTTCATCGGCTCGTGCAACGCCGGGGCCGCTCAGGCCCGCGGCGAGTTCCTGGCTTTCCTGAACAACGACACGGTCGTCACTCCCGGCTGGCTCGAGGAACTGGTCCGGACCCTCCGCGAGGAACCCGACGCCGGGCTCGCCGGCTCCCGCTTGATCTACCCCGACGGCCGGCTCCAGGAGGCCGGCGGCATCATCTGGCGAGACGCCAGCGGCTGGAACTTCGGCCGCGGCGGCGACCCGAACGACCCGGAGTACTCCTACGCCCGGGACTGCGACTACTGCTCCGGCGCCTCGATCCTCATCCGTCGCGCTCTGTTCGACGAGCTCGGCGGCTTCGACTCCCACTTCGCCCCGGCCTATTACGAGGACACCGACCTGGCCTTTCGGGTCCGCAAACAGGGTCTTCGGGTCATCTACCAGCCGCTGTCGGTCGTTGTCCACTTCGAGGGGCTCTCCTCGGGCACGGACCTGAGCGCCGGGGTCAAGGCGCATCAGGTCACCAACCAGAAAAAATTTCGGCAGAAGTGGGCCGAGGTGCTGGCCCACCACCCGCCCGGCGACGCCGGCGACCCGTACGAGCGCGTCGCCCCGAGCAACCGCGTCCTGGTCATCGATCACATCGTGCCAACGCCCGACCAGGACGCCGGATCGCTCCGGATGTTCCGGATGCTCCAGATCCTCCGGAGCCGGGGCCTGGCCGTGACGTTCATCCCCCAGAACTTGCACGCCTCCCCCGGCTACACCCAAGCTCTCCAGCGGATCGGCGTGAAGGTGCTGCACCACCCCTACATCGCCTCGGTGCGCGAGTACCTGGAGCGGCATGGGCACCGCTACATGCTGGCCTGGATCTGCCGCCCCGATATCGTCGCCCAGCACCTCGATGACGTCCGCCTGCTGGCCCCTCGGGCGAAGATCGCCTTCGACACGGTCGACCTGCACTTCGTCCGGGAAGCGCGCGAGGCGGCCCTCCTGGGCGATCCGGCCCTGGCCGAGGCGGCCGAGGCCCGCAAGGCCCAGGAGCTGGCCCTGGCCGAAGCCAGCGACTACACCGTCGTCGTCAGCCCCACCGAGGCCGACCTCCTCCGGGATCTCCGGCCGGGACTGGACACCCGGGTCGTCACCCTCATCCACGAGCCCCACAGCGCGATCCCCGGCTACGCCGAGCGCAAGGGGATTGTCTTCATCGGCGGCTTTAACCACCCGCCCAATGTGGACGCCGTCGAGTTCTTCGTCCGGACCGTCTTCCCCGAGGTCCGCCGCCGCCTGCCCGGCGTGACCTTCACCATCATCGGCAGCCACCCGCCCGAACAGGTTCGCGACCTGGCATGCGACGACGTGATCATCACCGGATTCGTTCCGGACGTGACCGACTTCTTCCGTCGATGCCGGCTCTCGGTCGCCCCCTTGCGGTACGGGGCCGGTGTCAAGGGGA
This sequence comes from Tautonia marina, assembly GCF_009177065.1. Classification (NCBI taxonomy): domain Bacteria; kingdom Pseudomonadati; phylum Planctomycetota; class Planctomycetia; order Isosphaerales; family Isosphaeraceae; genus Tautonia; species Tautonia marina. Next base: position 40,381 of record NZ_WEZF01000024.1, on the reverse strand, counting down.
AGGTGAATATGAGCATGGCCTTCGGCGTTCCGGTGGTCGTCACTTCGATCGCTGCCGAGGGGATGCACCTGGTTGACGGCCGCGACGTGCTGATCGCCGATGACTCCGCCTCCTTTGCAGAGGCCGTCGTCCGAGCCTACCGTGACCCGAACCTCTGGCAAACCCTCTCCGAACACGGCCAGAGGAACATCGAGGAACACTTCTCGACCCGCGTCGTTGCCCGCGAAATCGACCGCATTCTGACCGACGCCGGCCTCCCGTCCGACGACCAACCCACCCTGCGCCTCGTTGGTCCCGACGCCGAGGCCTTGACCACCTCGAAGCGGGCCTCCTGACCCCTCACCCCATCTCCTCCCAAGGCTCCGGCCCCGCCTCCAGACCCGCACGATCGGGCCTCCTGGCAGGCGTGGGAGCGGCTGCCGAACGTCCTCAAGACTGGGGGCCAGCCGAGGCATCGGAGCGGCCTGGCAATGGGTCCGGCAATGCGGCCCCTTCCCGAATCCGATAGCCCGTATCGGCGGAAAGGTCTCGGTGACGGTCGATCCGGCCCGACGGCCAGGAGATTTCGAGGAGATCGATGTGCGTGGCGTCCCTCACGCCGAAGTGGAGATTCGGACTCGATGCCGACTGGTAGCTGCCACCGCCCACGTTCCAACGGGTCTGGCGATCACCTCCGGCCTCAATCGAGACCTTGGCCCCGATGGCGTCTCGGTTCGAGGGGCCGCCGACCAGCTGGAACGTCACGAAGTGGCCGGCCCCGGTGGTCCGATTGCGCAGGGCCGCCAGGGGGGCATTCTGAGGGATGAGCAGCGCATCGAGCAGACCGTCATTGTCGAGATCCCCGACGGCCAGCCCCCGGCCGACGTGGCCCACCTGGAAGGGAACCCCCGCGTGCTCGGACGCATCGACCAGCCGGCCGCTCCCGTCGCCGATCAGGAGCTGGGCCGGCATCTCATAGGGGAAGAGGGGGCGAAGGTCATTGATGTGACCATTTGCCTGGATCAGGTCGAGGCTCCCGTCGTTCTCCGCGTCGATCGGCGCGATGCCGAAGCCTAGCCGATGGCGAGTGGCGCGAGCGAGGCCGGCGTCGGCTGTTCGATCCGCGAAGAACCCGCCGCCGAGGTTCCGATAGCCGGTGGTCGCCTCGCCGTAGAAGTTCGTGACGAAGAGGTCGGGCAGGTCGTCGCCGTCGAGATCGGCGCAGGCGACCCCCATGCCCGCCTGGTAGCCCCCCTCGGCGTTCGCGGCGACCCCGGCCCGGAGCCCTGCTTCCTCGAACGTCAGCGTTCCCTGATTCAGAAAGAGGAAATTGGCCGAGAGATCGTTGGCGACATAAAGATCCATCAAACCGTTGCCGTCGAGGTCGGCGGCGACGACCCCGAGCCCCCGGCCGACGACATCGGCAAGCCCAGCCTCGACGGTCACGTCCTCGAAGACGCCGCCGACGTTGCGGAAGAGGTGATCGGCCTGCGCCTCGAACAGGAGAGGGTTGCAATAGCCGTTTGAGTCGGGGAGGTCGGGCAAGGGACAGACCTCGGGATCCTGCTCATTCCAATCGAGGTAGTGGCAGACGTAGAGGTCAAGATGGCCGTCGCCGTCGAAGTCGGCGAAGGCGGCCGAGGTCGGCCAGCCGCGATCCCCCCCGAGGCCGGCGGCCTCGGTCGCGTCCTCGAACGTCCCGTCGCCGTTGTTGCGGTAGAGCGAATACGAGCGCCATCGGGTGATGAACAGGTCGGGATGCCCGTCGTTATCATAATCGCCGACCGTGACCCCGTGGCCGTACCCTTGCTCGAACGCGGCGATGCCGGCGGCGGTGGTCACATCCTCGAAGGTGCCATCACCCCGGTTCCGAAAGAGCCGGTCTCCGCCGGATCGATCCGACCCGGCGACCGGGGGGAAGTCCCCCCCCTGGACGGCGTAGACATCGAGCCAGCCGTCACCGTCGAAGTCGAGCAGCGCGACGCCGCCCCCCATGGTCTCGGGAAGGTGGTGCTGATTCGATTGACCATTTCGATAGGTAAAGATAAGTTCAGCGCGACGGGCATCGTCCTCGAACCGGAGACCGTCCAGGAGGATCGATTGAGCCGTCCGGCGCGATCCCCGATCCCCCGCGCTGGAGCCGCCGACGAGCGAGGGCAGCCGTTCCGCCAGCATCGCGTTCCCTGATTCGGGACGGGGGACGGGACCAAGGCGATCGAGGGCGCGGCGGGCCTCCTGGTGCCCCGGCTCCCGCTCCCGGACGACCGCCCAGAAGGCCCTCGCCTCAAAGTGCCGGCCCAGGGATTCGGCCAACGCGGCCATCGACGCGGCGTTGGCCCGGAGGTCGTCACCGGACAGCGTTCGGTAGCGATGCATCGCCTCGTCGAGTTCCGCCTTGCGGCGGCGCAGTCGGGAGGCCCGGTCGAGGTCTCCGGACGTCACGGCCAGCTCGGCGAGCCGATCCAGTGCCGGCAATTCTCCCGGGCAGGTGTCAAGCAACCGATCCAGCGCCCGGCGCTCCGCCTCGGCGTCGCCCAGCCGGGCGGCGTTCCAGGCCTCGATCCGAGGGGCCAGGCAGGGTGATACCCCCGCGGCCGGAAGGTGATTCAGGGCTTCCCGAGTCAGCTCAAGCCGATGCGATGCGAGCCCCAGTTCCAGGGCAGATCGCCAGACGGCCGGATCATCCGGGCGACGCTCCAGGCAGGCGTCGAGCCATCGCAATGCCTCCTCATACCGACCGTCCCGGATGGCCAGGTTCGCCTGACCGAGCCAGACCCGATCGTCGTCCGGCGCCGCCTGACCTGAGCGATCAAGCACGGTCTGGGCCCTCTCGACCGAAAACGGGTTGAGGTCGAGCACCAGATGGCGCCTCAGGGTCGTGATGGCTGGGGAGGAGTCGGCTCCCTCCGCCTCCTCGTACTCCTTCCAGTTCGCTTCGAGCAGCGATCGGGCCTCCTCCAGCCGGTCCTGATGCCAGAGCAACTCCACCAGGAACTGGCGGAGCCCCGGGGCCGAAGGCCCCGACCGGACCAATCCCGAGACGGCGGCGGCCTCGGCCTCGGCCAAGCGCCCCCGATCCATCTCGACGATGGCCCGACCGAGGGCCGCCTGCCCGGCAAACGGGGAACCGTGCGGGACCCGTCGCCAGGCCCTGAGGGCCGCCTCGACGTTGCCGAGGGCGTGCTCGCTCATCCCGAGGACGTAGTCCACCTCACCGTTGGCCGCCCAGGTCCCGGAGAGCCTGACCAGCCGGCCGCGGGCCGACGCGATCCGCCCGGCGTCCAGTTCGGCCCTCGCCCGCTCCAGCTCGGTCCGGAGATGTACCGTCTGCGAATGCCACCAGATCGCGAAGCCGGCGGCTGCACTGACGACAAAAAAGAGAAAAATGCCAAGCTTTTTCGATGCTTTAAATCGGAACATGCTGAATGATTCGAAACCAAGTTGATCGGAAAATGATGATCACTCTCAAAAAAATGTTTGACTCAATCTTCTGGCACGGCTAGAGACATGATGGTATTCACAAAACGGATGGTCCGTATCGTCAATCGATAGACCAACAATTTCTATACAGCAACGCGTCTTGGTGTGCAACGACGAACCGATGAGGTCCCGGCGCAACTCGGGCCTCGTCGGCAATGCCAATGCGCAAGGACGAGCGGGCCTCGGCAATGGCCAAACCTTGAGAAGCGAGCGGGACGGCACCATGAGGAGAGTTCGAATTGGTATCAGGTCACGCGTCGTGTCGTGGGCGTTCGCCAGCCTCGTGATGGTGGTGATCGCCGGTTGCGGAGACCAAAGTGGCCTCAATCTGGCAACGGTCCAGGGGACGGTCACTTACAACGGGAATCCGGTCGATCACGGTCAGGTTGTCTTCATCCCGACCGAGGGAGTCGGTGGCCCGTCGGCGGTCGGGGAGATCCATTCGGACGGCTCTTACCAGATGAGGACCGCCGACTTCGAAGGGGCGGCCGTCGGCCGCCACAAGGTCACCGTCCACAGCCGAAGGCCACTCCGGCCGGAGGAGGAGAAGAGCCTGATCATCCCGGAATTGCTCATCCCGGATCGCTACGCGAACGAGTTGGATACTCCGCTTGCAATTGACGTCGAACCCGGCGTGAACCAGTTCGACATTGAACTCACAGATTGACGGCAATCCGGGCGGGCCCGAATCGGCCGAGAGGCTCGGCCGCGGAGGACCGGCCCTCCCCTGAACACGGAGACATTCTCTTGAATTCACGCAAAAGTGTCTCGTCGAATTTCCGACGCTCGAAGTCGGCCTTCACCCTCATCGAGCTGCTGGTGGTCATCGCCATCATCGGCGTTTTGATCGCGCTGCTGTTGCCGGCCGTGCAAAGTGCCCGGGAGGCGGCCCGCCGCTCGCAATGCTCGAACAACCTCAAGCAGATCGGGCTGGGCATCCATAATTACGAATCCACGCACGGTTGCCTTCCCGTCAGCACGCCTCACTTTCCCGAGTCACTCGCTCCGGGGCTCGTCTCCAACGGGATGAGCTGGATGTTGGGGATCTTTCCCTTCGTCGAACAGAACAACGTCTACAACCAGTTCAATTTCGACGGCGATTTCCAGTCCGGGCTCGGCATCGCCAACATCGGGAATCGGACCCTGATCCAGTTTCGGATCAATCTCTACCAGTGCCCCTCCGACCCGGATGGTCAAGAGCTTCAGGACAATGTTTGGGGCCTCTTCGGCGTCCCCTTCTCGCCGACCAACTATGCCGGGGTGATGGGGCCGCATAACCTCGGCAACGGCTCGCTCTTCGGCGGCTTGCCCGACTGCCACAACTATTCGGCCTACGGGTATAAGGAGTGCACCGGCACCTTCTGGCGGCATTCGATCCTCCAGCCGGTGACCCTGAGCAGCATCCGGGACGGCACCAGCAACACCATCGTCGTCGGCGAGGTCTTGCCGTCCTACGACGACTTCAAGACCTGGTCGCTCGGCGCCGGCACCTACTCCAGCACCTCTCCGCCGCTCAACTACCGGCCGGCGGTCAACCAGCCCTTCGCCAACTGGCCGAATCAGATCAGCTTCCGGAGCGCCCATCCGGGCGGCGCCCAGTTCCTCTGGGGGGATGGCCGGGTCTCCTTCGTCAAGGAGACGATCGCCCGGGATGTCTACCGGTCGATCAGCACCCGCAAGGGGGGCGAGGTCGTCTCCGCCGACCAGTTCTGATCGGCCCCGAGGCCGATCGTCCCGACGCGACACACCCCCTCGATCGCGAACCGCTCGGCTCGGCGATCGAGGGGTCGCGTCGGGTCCTACTCTCCCTGGGCCGCTCCCGAGAGGATCTCCACCGATGAAGAAACCGCCCCTTTCGACCGAGAGCCGCCGCGAGTTCATCGTCCAGTCTGCCGCGGGACTCCTCGGCGCCTCGGCCGTCGGCGGTACTCCCGTCCGGGCCGAAGGAGAGCCTTGTCGACCGGCCCCCGACCGCGGCGTGATCCCCCCTCATCGCCCCCTCGATCTTCCCGGCCTGCACGCCTACGCCGAGAAGAGCATCGCTGTGGGCGATCCCATCCGGTTTCGGGTCAGCAGCACCGTCCCCTTTGAGCTGTCCATCTGCCGGCTCGGCCCGGACATCGACGACCGCTCCAGCGACGAGGTTCTGGAGGTGACCGGCGACTTCCCGGCGAGTCCTCAGCCGATCCACCCTGGTTCTTATGTTCACGTCGAGCGTCACTTGCCTCCGGACGAGGCGATCGACTCCATCGCCCTCGAATGCTGGGTCCGGCCCTGGCCGACGGCCCGGCAGCAGGGGCTCATCACCCAGTTCAATGAACCTGATTCCTGCGGCCTCGGGCTCTTGATCGACGCGCAGGGCCGGGCCGTCTTCTCCCTCGGCGACGGCGGCGCCTTCCGGGCCGACCGCCTCCTGACCGGCCCCGCCCTGGAGCCGAAGCAGTGGCATCACGTCGTCGGCACCTGGGACGGACGCCAGCAGACGCTCTGGGTCGATGGCCGACGAGTCGCCGAGCAGGCGATCGAGGGGCCGGTCAGGCCGGGAAGCGCCCCCTTGAGGCTCGGCGCGATGGGCTCGGGAGGCGTGGCCGACGTCTTCCTCGAAGGCGACCTGGCGGGGCCGACGATTCATCGGACCCCGCCGGCCCCGGCCGCGATCCGGGAACGCTTCGACCGCCGATCGACCGAGCCCCCGGATCCGGCGACGGTTCTTGCCCACTGGCCGCTCGACGAGGAGAACGGCGACCTCGTCGCGGACCGCGGCGACCAGGCCCGCGACGGGCGGATCATCAATCACGGCACCTGGATGATCGGCGGCCCGAGGTTCGACGGTTCGGCCATCCCTCGCTTCGGCTCGTACGATCCCGCCCAGGATCCCTCCAGGGGCCACGGCCTCAGGCTCGCGTCGGATGACCTCTATGATTGCCGATGGTCCGTGACCCACGAGGCGACCATCCCCGAGACGGCCCGACCGGGCCTCTACGTCGGCCGCTTCCGGTTCGAGCTTGACGGAGAACCCCATCAGTACGACGTGACCTTCCTCGTCCGCCGAGCCGCGTCGAGCCCGCCGGCGCCGATCCTGGTCCTCTGCTCGACGAGCACCTGGCTGGCCTACGGGGGAACGCCGTTCGCCAGGAACGCCTCGGGACCGCAGTCATGGGGGACGGGTGGGCTGACCAACAGCGTCGAGCAGGCCCCGGCCTATTGCTTCTACCGGGACCACCACGCCGGGCAGCCGACCTATCAGCTTGGCATGAACATGCCCTGGCCGGTGGCCGGTCCCGATGTGTTGTACAGCCCCCCCGAGGTCGGCTACAGTCACCTGATGCGGGGCGAGCGCTTCACCCACGTCTGGCTCGACGAGCAGGGGTATTCCTACGACCTCGTGACCGACCTCGACCTGCACCGCAACCCCGAGATGCTCCGCGATTACCGCGTCCTGGTCCTGAACGGGCACAGCGAGTACTGGTCGATCCCGGCCTTTGAGGGGGTCGATCGCTTCCTGACCAATGGCGGGGGGGCCATCGTGCTCTCGGGCAACACGATGTTCTGGCGGGTGAGCTTCAGCGACGACGGGTCGGTGGTCGAGTGCCGGAAGTACGACCCGAGCATCGGCGGCCGGACCGACGCGCCGATCGGGGAACTCTGGCACAGCCACGACCGGAAGCGTGGCAGCCTGATGAGGGAATGCGGCTACCCGGCCTGGGAGGTCATTGGCCTGGAGTGCCTCGGCTGGTGGGGCACCGGCCGCGGGAGTTTCGGCGTCTACCGGGCCGACGCGACCGATCATCCCCTCTTCCACGAGCCCGAGCCGGTCGGCCTGGAGCCCGGCGAGACCTTCGGCCATGCCCCCGGCGGAGGCGAGCCGAGGGCGGTCGGCCACGAGGCGGACGTCCGGCTCGCGACCTTGCTGGAGATGACGCATCATCCTGTCCCCGACGGGGCGGAACTCCCCGAGGAGCCCCCCGGCATCACCACCCTGGCCCGGGGCATCCGTGACCCGGCCAACGGCATGTCCCTGGACTACTTCGGCCGGCGGTCGGATCCGATCGACGGCACCTCAGCCGAGGTGATCTACTGGGAACGTCCCCAGGGCGGCAAGGTCTTCCACGCCGGGGCGATCGCCGCCGGCTGGGCCTTGTCCGTCGACCTGCGCTGGGGGACCTTGATGCGGAACGTGCTCGCTCGCCTCGGTGTCGATCCGTCCCCGGCCCGAGGCACCCCGCCTCGGGCGGATCGTCGGGTCGACCGAGAAGATCCTTCGTAAGGCGGTTTCGTCCCTCAGCACTCCGGCGGGGGCCTCCGGAGCGCTTCCGCAGCGTCGACGCCGGGCGCTCCGCAACCTGACGGCCTTGGCCGCCGAACTCGGCGCGTCGGCCAGGCCGATTTCCGACGCGTCAGAGGGCCGCCGCTCACACCGGTTGGCCGGTCCGGGCTGGGCGCGGTCCCGTCGCCGCGGCCTGCCGGTCGATTGTGGCCACGGGGCGGGGTTGCGATAACTCCGCCTGGGTCGCCGTACCGTCTGATAATGGAGGTTATGCCACTCAGGGCAATCATGCTTGCGACGTTCGTCACCGATTGTCGTGCAGCGAACAAGTGACCTCGCGGCCGAAGAACCGGTCAGTTCCTCGCGACGAGAGGCCATGCCGATGTCTGATCGGGGGCCGTGCCTGCTGAGCCCGGGTGCCCCCCACTCCGAGGAGGGAGCGACACGGTTACGTCTTCCGATGGGCGATGGTGCTGCCGAATCGCTCCGTCGCGAAGGCATCCGTCACCCCGTAGAGACTCTCGGCGGCGCCGATGATCAGGAGGCCGGAAGGATTGAGTGCCTGGTGGAGGCCCAGGCAGAGGCGACGGCGCGCGACGTCGTCGAGGTAGATCAGGAGGTTCCTGCACAGGATCAGGTCGAACGTCCCCAGGTTGGGCAGCGGCAGGACGAGGTTGAGGCGGCGGAACTCGACCGCGCGTCGGAGTGGCTCGGCGACGAACCAGCCGTCACGGTCCGGGGAAAAGTACCGGGCTCGCTGGTCCTCGGAGACCCCGCGGCGGACCTCCTCGGCCGAGTATCGGCCGGCGCGGGCGATCGCCAGCGCCCCCTGGCAGATGTCGGTCGCCAGGATCGGGAAGTCCCCGAGGGTCAGCCCGATTCCCGGCCGACTCGCCAGGAAGTCCGAGATGGCCATTGCCACGCTGTAGGCCTCCTGGCCAGTCGCCGCGGCCGCGCACCAGATGCGGCACCTTGGGAGCGACGGGGCGGGCGCGGCGCGGCGGGCGAGGAGGCGGCGCGAGAGCTCGGGGAGGATCGACCGCCGGAGTTCCTCGAAGGGGTGGCCGTCCCGATTGAACGAGGTCTCGCGGGTCGTGATGGCCTCGATGAGCAGCTCGCGCAGGGGCGTTGCGTCCGGCCGCCCCAGCGCCTGGACGAAGGCCTCGTAGGAGGGCAGGCCGAGCCGCGTCAGGACGGGCTCGAGGCGGGAGACAACCAGGTAGTGCTTCTCCTCGGCGATCACGATGCCGCAAAGCTCGTGGACGGCCTTCCGGATTGCGTCGAACGCCTCAGGGCTCAGCCGCATGGCCGTGTCCCGCCGGCCAGCAGGGAGGCGACCGCCGGCCCAATGGCCTCCAGAGGGAGGACCTCGTCGACCAGATCGGTGGCGACCGCGGCCCCGGGCATGCCCCAGACGACGCTGGTCGCCTCGTCCTGGGCGATGACGTAGGCGCCACTCCGCTTCAGCGGCCCGAGCCCCCGGGCGCCATCGGTCCCCATGCCCGAGAGAACGACGGCGACGACGGCGTGGCGGTAGGCCGCCGCGGCGGAGCGGAAGAGGACGTCGGCCGAGGGCCGGCAGCCATTCTCGGGCGGCTGGTCGTTCAGGGCGATGGTCACCCGGTCATCTTGCCCCCGGAGGGTCATGTGCCGGCCCCCGGGTGCGACGTAAGCGGTCCGGGGCCCGACCGGCGCGCCGTCCTCGGCCTCGACGACCTCGTACGAGCACTTACGGCCGAGGCTCTCGGCGAAGTAGCGCGTCATGCCCCGCGGCAGGTGCTGGACGATGAACAGCGGGGCCGTCGAGTGGGCCGTCAGGCCGGGCAGCAGCAGCGCAAGCGCCTCGGGTCCTCCCGTGGAGGATCCCATGGCGACCGCCCGGAACCGGCCGGGACGGTCAGCGAGGGCCGCCGCGCGGTGCGGGCGGCCCGGGGGGGGCGAGGGGGAGCGTGAGAGCGTCGACCCCCGCCGTCGCTGGGCGAACAGGGCGATCTTTTCGGCGAGCTGCTGCCTCAGGGACGCGGCGTTCGAGCGGTCGTCCGGGCCGTCGGGCTTGCGGATGAAGTCGAAGGCCCCCCGCGCCAGGCCCTCGACCGTGACCGCCGCCCCGTGCTCGGTCAGGGCGCTGACGAGCAGGACTCCCACGGGGGGAAGCTCGGGGCGGGAGGCGTTCAGCCGGCGGATCTCGCTGAGGGTGTCCAGGCCGCCGAGGCCGGGCATGTTCAGGTCCAGAGTGACCAGGTCGGGAGGCGTGTCGCGGACGAAGGCGACCGCCTTCTCGCCGCTCCAGACCGAGCCCACCACCCGGACGCCTGGCTGCCCGGCCAGCGCGTCCTCAAGGGCGGAGCGGAAAATGCGAGAGTCGTCGACAATCAGGATGCGAAGCGGCTCGGAGATCATGCGCCCGCGGCCCCTCCCGTGTTGATCTTAAACCGGCCGATCAGGGTCCTGAGCTGGGTGCTGGTCCGGTCGAGCTGCTCGGCGGAGGTATGGACCAGGGAAGCCGAGTCGTTGGTCGATCGCGACGCCTGGCTGACGCCGTGGATGTCCGAGGAGATGCCGCTGGCGGCCTTTGCGGCCTCGGCCACGTTGCGGGAGACCTCGGTGGCTCCCCGGGCAGCCTCGGCCACGTTGCGGGCCATGTCTCCGGCGGCCTTGGCCACCTCGGAGATCGACCGGGCAATGTCGCCGACCCCCTTGCTCGCCTCCGACACGTTCTGGGAGATCAGGCTCGCCGCCCGGGTCTGCTTCTCCACCGACACCGTGATTCTACCCGAAGAGGCGTTGATGTCCTTGATGATCTGGGAGACGCCCTGAATGACCTGGACGGCCCGCCTCGTGTCCTCCTGCACCCCCTCGATCTTTCGAGCGATGTCCTCGGCCGCCTTGGCGCTCTGGTTGGCCAGCTCCTTGATTTCGTGCGCGACCACGGCGAAGCCCCGCCCCGCCTCGCCGGCCGAGGTCGCCTCGATCGTGGCGTTCAGCGCCAGCAGGTTCGTCTGCAAGGCGATCATCTTGATCGCCTCGGTGACCTTGCTAATCTCGGCGCCGGAGCGGTTCAGGAGCTGAATGGTCTCGGTCGCCGAGTCGGCCATCCGGCTGGCCTCGCCGGCGATGTCCGACCCCTGCTGGACGTCCTTGAGCACATCGGCGAACGAGCTGGAGATCTCGCCCACCGCCTGGGAGACGAAGTCCACGTTGGTCGAAGTCTGCTCGGCGGCCGACGAGATCGTGCCCACATTGATGCTCATCTCCTCACTGGCCGAGCTGATCGACGCCACGCTGGCGCTCATCTGCTCGGCCGCCGAGGCCATCGTGCCGATGTTCGTCGTGAGCTGTTCCGAGGCGCTCGCCACGCTCGTCGCCTTCATCGAGGCGTGCTCGCTCTGAGAGACCAGCTGGTTCGAGACCCCGGAGAGCTCCCCCGCCGAGGCGGCCATCCCTTCACAGACGCCCCGGATCTCGGCCACGATGGTGGTGAAGGCGTCCGCGAGGGAGTTGGTCGCATCGGAGAGTTGCCCGACCTCGTCGCGCTGGCGGAGCGAGACGCGGGAACGCAGGTCGCCGTCGGCCATCGACCGGGTCAGGTCGCGGACCTCCAGGACCGGTCCGGCGACGGAGCGCGTGACGAACACGGCGAGTGCCCCGCCGAAGACCAGGCCGGCCAGCGCGACGCCGATGATCCAGGCGAGGCCGACGAAGTAGGCGGCCGCGCTGCTCGCCCGACCGTCGGCGGCCTCCCGTGCGAAGAGGTCGCCGAGCTCTGAGATGCGCGCCGCACATTCGTCCGTCGCCTCCTTCAATTCGGCGAGCGACAGGGCCGTGGACCGGTTGTTGGAGTCCGTCTCCGAGAGCCCGATGATGCTCGCCTGGATGGCCTTCAGCTCGGCGAAGGCATCGCGGCCTTCCGACGGGGCGGCCGAGGGCTCCCCGGCAGCCTCCAGCCCGGCCTGGACCCGGCCCTGGAGCTCGGCGAGCTTGGTCGCCTGGGCAGTCATCTCCTCGGGGCTCGATGACTCGATGTGCCGGACGACGGCGGGATGCATCTCCAGCAGCGCGGCGAGGGCCTCCACGAACGACCGGAGCCGGGAAAGGTCGTCGGCCTCCGGGGGCGGCCCGGAGATGATCGCTCCGATCCGCGCGCGGAGGAGCGAGGCGATGAGGTCGGCCTGGCGCCGGTAGTCGCCGCCCAGGAGGGTCCTCGCCTTGAGATTGGTGTTCTGGACGGCAAGGTCGAGGCTCTCCTCATTGACCACCTCGTACGCATCAATCGCCTTGTCGAGCGCCTCGACCGCCGCCGACTGGCTGCCGGCCCCGTCGCCCGAGGTCAGCCCCCGGATCCGTTCGAGCTCGCTGCGGACGTCGTCCAGCACGGAACGCGACTCCGCGGCGTAGCTCCGCGACCGCTCGTCGTCCGGCGCGAGGATCGCATTCTTCTGGGCGCGGATGGACAGGAACAACCGGGACTGGAGGTCGGCCAGCGTCTGACGCTTCAGGATCGTACGATCCACGAGCTGTCGGACCTGGGCGTCGAGCGACGACAGCTGCGTCACGGCGACGCCTGCCACCACGACGATGGATCCCATCAGGATCAGGGAGAGGACCGACATCTTCTGGGCGAGTCTGAGGTTCTTCACGGTGGTGGACCCGGGAGTCGTGGGCGATTGGGGGAATCGGTCAGGCAGGGCCGGCCAGGGCCCGCTCGACGACCGGGAGGAAACGCCGAGGGGCCAGGACAACCAGCAGTTCGTCGGCCAGCCGGATGACGGACTCGATCAGCTCGACGCGGACCGCCCCCGGCCCGTCGCCCGGCAGGTCGGCGCGGGAGAAGGGGTCGATGAGGCCCGGGTCGGCGGCCTGGATGTCGGCGATCTCGTCGACCATCACGCCGAACGCGGCGCCGACCGATGGCTTGAACAGCACCAGGCGGCTTTCGGCGGCGACGCCCGAGGCCGGCAGACCCAGCAGCCGGCGAAGGTCCAGGGCCAGATAGATGTGGCCCCGGATATTGACCAGGCCGAGCACCTCGTCCGGGGCGTGGGCGACCCGGGTGGTGGTCGTCTCCGCCGTGATCTCCTTGACGTCGAGGAGGTCGACGCCGAAGAGGCCACCGGCCAGGCGGAACGTGCAGAACAGGCGGGGCGATGCCATCGGGGCCTCCGTCATGCGCCGGCCTCCCGGCCACCCAGGAGCGCCGCGACCTTCCGGACGAGCCGGTCGTGGTCGAGCTTGACCTCGTAGTCGTCGAAGCCGCACTCCCTGGCCCTCGCCTCGTAGGCAGCCCCGCTCAGGGAGGTCAGAGCGAGCAAGGGGGTGGGAACTCCGCGTCGTCGCACCTCGCGGGCAAATTCCCAGCCGTCCATGACCGGCATCTCGATGTCCGAGACGATCAGGTCGAACGGTGGGCCGTCCGCGAGGCGGGCCAGGCCGTCCAGGCCGTTGACGGCGGTCTCGACCTCGTGCCCCTCCTCCGACAGGTAGCGTCGCACCACCTCGAGGAAGAACGGGGTGTCGTCCAGCAGGAGCAGCCGTCGGGGGCGTTCCCCGCGTGCCGGGCCTGGCGAGGGAGGCGTGCCGAACAGCTGGGCCGACAGCCGGAAGATGTCCACGAAGAGCGTCATCCGGCCGCGGACGATGGCCGACCCGAGGATCCCTCGGTCGTGCTCCGGGTGGGATTGCAACTCGACCGCCAAGGCCTCGGTGTCCACGATCCGGCTCGCGAGAATCGCCATCGGCTGGGCGACGAACTTCGGCAGGATCAGGGGCACCCGCCCGGCTCCCGCCGCCAACGGGGGCGGGGCCGAGACCCCCATCACCCGATCGAGCCGGAGCAGCCGCATCGACACGCCGTCCACGGCCACGTACTCGTGCTCGCCGACACGCTCGACCCGGTCGAGGTCGACCATCTCGACCCGACGGATCTGGAGCAGTGGCAGCGCGAACTGCTCGTGGGGGCCATGCTCGAACAGGAGCACGCGGTGGGGCTGGACCGCCTTCGATGCGTCCGGGCCTCGCGCGGCCTCGGCGGCGGTCTCCGCCGCCGGCTCGAAGCCCGGCCGGGCGTGCTCAACGATGCCGGCGACGTCGACGATGAGCGCGACCCGGCCGTCCCCCATGATCGTCGCGCCGGAGAAGATGCCGATCGGCTTGATCGCCGGGTGCATCGGCTTGACGACGACCTCCTCCGTGCCCCGGACCTCGTCGACCACCAGCCCGAACCGCCGCGAGGCCGACCGCAGCACCAGGATGTACGCGATCGCCTGCCCTGTCCCTCCCGTCTCCTCTCCCCGATCGCCCCCGGCCCCGGCATCAGCATCAGCATCAGCCCCGGGGGGCCTCCGGCGGCGGAGCACGTCGGCCAACCGCACGATCGGCAAGAGCTGCCCTCGAAGCCGATAGACCTCGGTGTCGAACGCCCGGACGACCCGACCGGCCAGCCGGGGATGCAGGCAGACGGCCTCCTCCAGGTCCCGCTGGGGGACGGCGTAACGCTCCCCCCCCACAGTGACGATCAGGCAGGGGATGATCGCCAGGGTCAGCGGCAGCCGGAGGATCATCGCCGTGCCGGCTCCCGGCCGCGAGTCGATCGCCAGCGTCCCCTCGAGGTGCTCGATGTTCGTCTTCACCACGTCCATGCCGACCCCCCGGCCCGACACGTCCGACACGGCCCGGGCGGTCGAGAACCCCGGGACCAGGATCAACATGGAGAGCTCGCGATCCGCCATGCGGTCGAGCTCGGCCTCGGTCTTCAGCCGCATCGCGAGCGCCTTGTCGCGGATGGACTGGGGATCGAGCCCCCGCCCGTCGTCGCGGATCTCGATGCGGATCCGGCCCTCCTCGTGCGATGCCGACAGGACGATGCGGCCGACCGGCGGCTTGCCCCTCGCGACCCGCTCGTCGGGGGGCTCGATGCCGTGGTCGACGCTGTTGCGGACGAGGTGGGTGAGCGGGTCGGAGAGCTGTTCGAGGATCGTCTTGTCGAGCTCGACGTCCCGACCGACCAGACGGAGTTCCACCTGCTTGCCGAGCTGCCGGGCCAGGTCCCGGACCACCCGGGGGAACTTGCCGAAGAGATTGCCGATCGGCTGCATCCGGGAGCGGAGGACCGTCTCCTGCAACGCCGAGGTGACCGCGTCGAGCCGCTGCACGATGGGGCGGACCCGGTCGTCGTCCAAATCAAAGGCCAGCAGCGACTGGTTGCGGATGAGGGTCAGCTCGCTGGTCAGCGTCATCAGGCGGTCGAGCAGCTCGACGTTGATCCGGAGCGAGGCCCGCTCCGGCTCCGCCGCCGCGACGGCCCCCCCGGCGGCCGGGGCGAGCGGCGGCTCGACCCCCGTTGCGGGCGCGGGCGGCGGGTCCACCGCCTCGGGGGGCTCGGCCGCGATGGGAAACGCGAGGCGTCTCGCCACGTCGTCCTCCGGCATCGCGGTCCGGAACTGCCCACGCAACACGACGGGCCCCGGGGTCAGGCCCCTGCCCAGGTCGTCCTGCTCGAACTCCAGGCTGGCCCCCTCAACGCGCCCCCATCGGTCGAGATCGGCGAGCAGCGTCGCCAGCGACTGGCCACGGGAACGCGACCATTCGGCCAGGTCGACCGCCAGCGGGACGACGGCCCCCCTGCCCTCCGGCCCGGCGACTTCCGGCAGCCCGAGCGCGCGCCGGATCTCCTCCCGAGGCGTCTCCGACGCGAGCGCGACCCGGAAGCGGACGGGCCCCGAGGGGAGGCCGCCGGAGAGATCCTCGGCGTCGAGGACGACCGCTGGGGACGACACCCGGCCAAGCCGCTCGAACGCTGCGAAGAAGCCGGCGAGGCGGCCGGACTGGAGGCGATCCACCTCGCGGAGGTCGAGGTCCCAACCCTCAGGGCCGCCCACCCCTTGCCGGGCGACCCGCTCGAGTTCGTCGAGGAGCCCCCCGAGATCCGCCTCGCGACCGCTCTCGAGGTCATCCACAAGGGCCGCCAGCCGATCGCGGGCCAGCAGAAGCCGCTCGACGGCGGCCGGGTTCGGGGGATGCCCGCCCGGATCGCGCAACGTCTCGAGGACCGTCTCCATCGCGTCGGCCAGCGTCCGGATCGCCGTGAACCCGAGGAAGCCGGCGTCCCCCTTGATGGAGTGGACGATTCTCAGGCAGCGGTCGACCCGCTCCCGGGAGGCCGCGCCGAGGACCGGACCCTCCAGCGACAGGAGGATGTGCTCGAGGGCCGCCAGGTGCTCACGCGCCTGGATCACGAACTCGTCCGTCGGGATCTTCATCGCTCACGAGTCCCGGGGTGCCTGGACGCCTCGCAGGTCGAACGCCCCGCCCAGCCCCGTCACGCGGAGCACCGCCTCCATCTCCGCCGACACCCCGGCCATCCGGAGCCTCGGGCGGCCGTGTCGGGCGACATGCCGGGGGAGAGCGGCCAGCAGCGCCAGGCCCTGCACGTCGAGGTCCTTGGTCGCCCGCAGGTCGAGCCGCACGGCGTCGCACCCGCGCCCGACGGCCGAGAGGAACCGCAGGCGGATCTCCTCGGCCGCCCCCGCGTCGAGGTACCCGGGGAACGCGATCGTCGTCGCGACGGGCATGGTGGTCGCCTCGGCGGGCGGCATGACGAGGGGGGGATCGGGGGCGGGAACATCGGCCGCCACCGCCTCGCGGGGAGGGCTGGATGCAAGCCCGGAAGGGGTCGTCAACGGTCGTCCCCGCGAGGCGAGGATGGCGTTGACCTCGAGGACGAACGACCGAACCGCCTCGTCGAACCGGCTCGAAAGGTCCTCGCCGGGGGTCCTCGTCGCCTCCGAGATCTTGCCCAGCAAATCCACGCCCCGCAGCAGGACGTCCACGTCGGTGGGCGAGAGCGTCAGGGCCCCGTCCTGGACCCCGAGGAAGCAATCCTCCATGACGTGGGCAACGCGCACCGCCGCCTCCACGCGGACCACGCGGGCCGCCCCCTTGATCGAGTGCGCCGCCCGCATCATCTCGTCCACGCGAGACGGGTCGCCGGGCGCCTGTTCCAGGTCCAGCAGCGCGGCGCCCAGCACCTCCAGGTGCGACTCGACCTCAGACCGAAACAGCTCCTCGAGGGAGGAATCCTCGAGGCCCGTCGTGTCGCTCATGGTCGGACCTCTCAGGCCGAAGGGTGCGATTGGCCGCCCGCCGCCCCCGGGCCAAGGGGGTCGGCCGTGCCCGTCTCATCGCCGGGTGCAATTGAGCCCGATGACCGGGTCAGGGCACCCGACGCGGCCCAGCCCGGCCCGGGAGCCCCTGTGTCGAGAAGGAGCGGTCGCATCGAACCATTGACATTGCACCGGCGTGACCGGCGATCTGAGATCCATTCTATCAGCAACCCAGGGAAGAGCGACGCTCAAATTGCCTAAATTTCCTGATCCCACCAGAATCAATGGCTTCCCTCCGGTGCATCGTCTATCGCGATGTGCCGAGACCGCGGTACCATCGAGCCACGGTCGAGAAACGATCGGCCGCCACAAGGCGATCTCGATCGAGGGTTCTGTCGGCCATCGAGGGGCATTCGGATCTTGGCGAGGGTGACCGTCGTGGAGGATGCTCGTCCGACGTCGATGACCCTGCTCGATCGGGTCCGAGCCGACGATCAGGAGGCCTGGAACCGCCTGATCCACCTCTACGCCCCTTTGGTCCGGTACTGGTGCCGACGGGGGGGGGTTGCCGAGGGTGAACTTGACGACGTGACCCAGG
Source organism: Tautonia marina (assembly GCF_009177065.1). NCBI lineage: Bacteria > Pseudomonadati > Planctomycetota > Planctomycetia > Isosphaerales > Isosphaeraceae > Tautonia > Tautonia marina. Next base: position 22,959 of record NZ_WEZF01000024.1, on the reverse strand, counting down.
AGGTCTTCCGGGCGGTGGCGTCGAGTATCGGCGACTTCCGACGAGACCGGGCGGGAGACCGCTTCCGGGGCTGGTTGCGGGGGGTGACGCGGAACAAGGTGCTCGACTGGCACCGAGCCCGGGGCCGGCGGCCGGCCGAGGCCGAGGGAGGTACGGCGGCCGGTCGGGCCTTGCAGCAGCATCCCGAACCGCCGGCCGAGACCGACCCGATCGACGACCCCGACGAGCGCCGAGAACTCGACGGCGTCTACCGGAGGGCGCTGGGACTGGTCCGCTCCGAGTTCGAGGGCAAAACCTGGGACGCCTTCTGGCGGGTGACCGTCGAGGGCCACGCAACGGCCGACGTCGCCGCCGCGCTGGGCGTGAGCACGGCCGCCGTCCGGCAGGCCAAGAGCCGGGTCCTCCGCCGGCTCAGACAGGAGGTCGGCGACCTGATCGCGTAGCCCGAGGACGCCGCGAGCCTCCGGGAGGCCGTCACCGCGCGAAATGGTGTCACACGTCGAACGATCAAGTCGGGTGAGGGGGAAGCGTTCCCGGCGAGGGGCCGGCGAGCCCAAGACCCAGCCTCAAGGCGGATCACCCGACGGAGACCCCGGCGATGACGCGCAAGACCTGGCACTCGGCGGCCCGCAAGCCGTGGCGACGGCGGGCCCTCCTCTCCCTCACCCCCCTGGAAGAACGACTCCTGCTGTCCTCCTACAGCTACCGGATCGCCAACGCCAGCCAGTTTGGCCCCGGGGATTCCCAGGCCCGGGAGGCCAGCAGCTTCCTGGGCGCCGAGTTCCGCAACGAGTCCGACTCAACCTCCCTCAACCTGGGAGTCTACCGGGGGACGGGGGCCGTCTCCGCCAACGGACGCATCGGCTTCGAGGTGGGAGGGTACGCCGACCCCGGCAGCTTCGACGCGCACTACGAACTCGACTTCCGCAACGACTGGGTCGAGCCCACCGCCTTCGGCCCGGTTCCCATCCAGACGGGCCTGACCTATCTCGGTGCCCAGGTCGACACCACCTCGCCGTCGCTGGGCGGATCCGCCGCGTTCATCTTCGAACTGAGCGGGTCGGTGTCCGGCCGGGTTGAGGCTTACAACCCGTTCACTCAGTCCTACGACGACGTCTTCGAGCAAACCTGGCAGCTCCCCTCGATCAACGTCAACCAGGAAATCGCCTCGTACAACCGGGATGGCCGGGGCGACCTGAAGCTCTTCGGCCGGGAGGTCGAGGGCACGGTCGGACTTTCGGTGCCGATCGCCCCGCCTGCGAGCATGGGGATCGACGTCACGGTCGACGGCAACAGCCGGTCGGCGGCGCTGTCGGTCAACGTCGGGGCCAGCTTCCTGGAGGCGGGCCGGAGCCTGGGGGAGATGCGCCAGGCGCTGCCTTCGATCCGGCTCGCCTCGGCCGGGATGGCGCCCGACGGAACGGTCGACATGTCCACCCGCCGGCCCGATTCCTTCTCGGGCGATTCGATCGTGCAAACGACCCTGATGGAGAACAACCTGGTCCTGACGAACATGTTCGGCCCGCTCGGGCCGATCGGCTTCAGCGCCGGCGAGGCCGGCTTCGAGGTGGCGGCGACGCTGACGGCTCTGGAGGCCACGGGAGGCCCGGAGCTTCACGTCTTCCAGGACTTCAAGACGACCCCGGACGGCACGCTGACCTACCGCTTCGAAGACCTCGACGGCCGGCCGGCCTTCGTCGACGTCACCGTGACCGAGCCGGGCGGCCAGCCGGTCGAGCACCTCGGCGTTGCGTCGATCGCGTTCGAGCCCGGCGCGCAGGTCGCCGTCGCGTTCGAGGGCCGGCCGATCCGGGTCAGACCCGAGGCGTCCTTCCACCTCGATGTCCAGAACGTCATCGGCCTTCAGGCCGCGCTCGGCCTGGATGTCGAGGCCCTGAAGGCCGAGTTTTCGATCGACACACCGGTCGGAAGCCTCGCGGACGTTACGGCCGGTCCCGTCTGGTCGGAGGAGTGGGACCTCTCGCACGACCTCCTGGCGATCCCCCTCTTCTCCAAGACCTTCGAGACCCACGAGACGACCTTCGCGCTGGAGGAGTTCATCATCGGCGCCGGCTTCATCCCCAGCCTTGAAGTCACCCGGACCGACGACAACCAAAATGTGGCCATGGGGGCCGGGACCCTCCGCCAGGCGATCTGGCAGGCCCAGTTCCTGGCTGCCTCGACCGGGCAGACGGCGCAGACGATCAGCCTGGCCCCCGGCGTGTACACCCTGGAGACCAGTGGTCGTCACGACGGCCGCATCAACCCCGCCGACCACATCGCCAGCGGCGACCTCGACCTCGTCGACCTCGACCTGACGATCGAGCCGACCGGCCCCGGGGTCCTCCTCAGCGGGGGGGGCCAGTTCCGGGTCTTCGAGGTCCATGCGGGGGCGAGCCTGACCCTCTCGGGCCTCTCGGTGATCGAGGGCAAGGCCGACCTCGGCGCCGGCATCCTCAACGCCGGAACCCTGAGGATGACCAACGCCTCGCTCGTCTCCAACAACGCCGACGGGTCCGGCGGGGCACTCTTCAACCGGGGCCTCGCGGAGCTGATTCACACGACCCTCACCGCGAACAGCGCCGACCGAGACGCGAACGGCTCCGGGATCGGCGGCGGCATCTTCAACGCAGGGGCCGGCAGCCGCATCGTGCTGATCAACGCGATCGTCGCCGACAATGTCCGGGGGCCTGTCCGCTTCTTCGACGGCCGGACCGACGACGACCTGGCCGGCAAACCCTTCGAGGCCGGCAGCGTCGGCAACATGGTGGGGATTGCTCGGGGCTTGGTCTCGGATGAAGATAATATCATCCTCGGAACCGAGGATCCGCAAATCAAGGTGATGTACCAGTCCGCTTCGGGAGACACCTTCCTCTACGCACCGGTCAACGGTTCCCGTGCCATCGACGCGGCCCTGCCCGGTTACGCGGAGTACGACCAGAACGGCAATGCGAGGCCAAGGGGCAACGCGCCCGACATCGGCGCCGTCGAAGGCGAGCCGGCAAGCACGGTCGTCACGACCCTGGCGGACGTCCGCGACCCCTTCGATGATCAGACCAGCCTCGTCGAGGCCCTCGAATACGCCTCGACGCGCGACGGCGCGGACACCGTGACCTTCGCCGAAGGTCTGCGGGGAACGATCCTGCTCGGCCCCTCCCTGCTCCTGGACGATGCCGACCCGATCACGATCGCCGGCGACGGCCGGATCACCCTTCGAAGGGGGACCGGTGGCAGGCTCGTGCAGATCACCCCAGGAACTCGGGTTTCGCTCCTCGACCTCGAACTGACGGCCGCGGGGCCGGGGATCGCTCGGTCGAGCGTCGCGATCCTCAACCAGGGGGAGATGGACCTGACCCGGGTGCGACTTTCGGGGGCCAACGCCGACGCCGGGATCCGCAACGAGGGACGGATGACCCTGGTCGACAGCACCGTTCGCGGCGTCTCCGGCACGGGCCTCGTCAACGCCTGGAACGCGTCCTTGACGGTGGAACGGTCCACCATCAGCGGGAATTCCGGCGGCGGGATTACCAACGGCGGCAGCCTGATGCTGACCAACGCCACCATCAGCGGCAACACCTCGGGCTTCTTTGGAGCCGGGATCGCCAACGATGGCCTCCTGACGATGACCCACTCGACCGTCACCGGAAATCATTCCACCCGGGAGGATTGGGGGGTCGGCGCGGGCCTCTCCAACACGAACCGGGCGACCGTCTCCGGCTCGATCATCTCGGGCAACACCGCGGGCAGCCCCCGGAGGCACGACGACATCGAAACCTCGCTCGGAACGCTTCTGGGCTCGGGGAACCTCTACGGGACGGTCGAGGCGACCCAGATCCCTGCGGGGAACCTCGTGGGCGTGACCGACCCTCGCCTCGGCCCCCTGGCCGACAACGGCGGGCCGACCCTGACCCACGCGCCGCTGCCCGACAGCCCGGTGATTGGCCTCGCCACCGGCTCGACCACGGCAATCGATCAGCGAGGACGGGCCCGGCGCACCATCGGCGCGCCGGATGCTGGATCGGTCGAGGCCGGGGTCGTGCTCGTGACAACCCTCGTCGATGCGGTCGATCCCCACGACGGGCGGCTCAGTCTCCGGGAGGCGATTGCCATCTCGGCGAGCCAGCCGGGTTCGGACGTCATCACCTTCGCCCCGAGCCTCCAGGGGCGGGTCCTGCTCACCGGCGAGCTGCTGCTGGACGACCACTCCGGGCCGGTCACGATCCTCGGCGATGGCCGGATCACCCTCGACGCGAACCGCCAGGCTCGGGTCGTCCGGGTCCTCCCCGGAACGACCGCCCGGCTGGAGGAGCTGACCCTCACGGGCGGGTCGCTCCGAGGCGGAGCCGGCTCCCAGGCCCGCTCCGGCGGGGCGATCTTCAACGCCGGGGACCTGTCGCTGGTCCGCTCGATCGTCGTCGCCAACACGGTCGCCGGCACCGACGCCGACGGCGGCGGCATCTTCAATGACCACGGAACGGTGGTTCTGGTCGGCTCGACCGTCTCTGGCAACGCCGCCGGCGCCAGCGGTGGAGCGATCGGCAACGACGGCGGCACGCTGAGCCTCGTCGACTCGATCCTGGAACAGAACGTCGCCGGCGACCGGGGCGGGGCGATCGACAATCGAGGGGGCCTTGTCACCCTCAACCGCTCGATCGTCCGCAACAACCGCGCGACCCACCAGGCCGGCGGCGTCTTCAACGACGGCACGATCGCGACCACTCACCCCGAGGGCGGGACGCTGCTCGTGATCGCCTCGACCCTCCACACCAACCAGGCCGAACGCGGCGGCGCCCTTGTCAACCTCGACGGTACGGCCGCGCTGACCAACGCCACGATCAGCGGCAATTTCGCCACCGGAGACGGCGGCGGGCTTTACAACGACGGCCTTTTGAGCCTCCGGCACGCCACGGTCACGAGGAACGTCGCCTTTGGCGCCGGCAACGGCCTCTTCAATGGCAACCGGGCCTCCGTCTCCGCCTCGCTCATCAACTCGATCGTCTCCGACAACTGGTGGCTGGCGGATCGGGAGGACATCGGCGGCAAGCCGGTTTCGTCCGGCAGCGTCGGCAACCTCGTGGGCTTCGGCGGGGGGCTCAACCGGGCAACCAACCTCACCGGACTCAACCCCTCCCTGCTCCCCCTGGCCTTCCACGGCGGGCCGACCCCGACGCACGCCCCGGCCGACTTCGTGAGCCCGGCGATCGACGCCGCGATCGACGCCCTCGCCCCGCCCACCGACCAGCGCGGCCAGCCTCGCCCGCAAGGCGCTCGCGCCGACATCGGCGCCTTCGAAACCACGCGAACCCTCGCTCCCCTGTCGACCTCCTGGGGATCGGGGGCGCTCGCGATCACTCGAAGCACTCCGCCCCGTCCGACCCCCCTGCCCCTCCCCGTCGCCGGGCCGCTCGGGCCGGTCGCGGTGGACTCAGGGGGATCGGCGAGCCCCGTCACGCCCGAGCTCCGGGAACCCAAGCGGCCCGAAAGGGACGACGATCTGCTCTCCCAGGCGCTCCGGCACCTCGCCAACCAGGACGGCTCGATGGTCTCGCCGGCGGCGATCCCCCAGGGATGGTTCGACGACGGGGACGAGGACGACCCCGAGGCCGACGTGAGGGGGCTCTCGAAGCTCCTCCGAATCGGCTGATCCTCTCGTCTCGGGTTTGGGGAGCGGTTCAGGGGGCAGGCTCATCGAGCCTCCCCGAACCGGCAATCTCAAGATCCGATCCGGGTCGGCGGGCGAAGGGATCGGCCGGGAAGCCGACATCGAGCAGGAGATCCCGGAACGCGGGATGATTGCGGAGCGGTTCGAGACCGCCCCGCATCAGGTCGGCCCGGCTCAGCAACCCCTCGGCGTTCAGGTCCGAGACGATTTGCAGCGCGAGCCTGGCCATCTCACCGGCCCGGGGGGTGCGTTTGAGGGATGTCAGCGACGCGATCGCCTCGGCGGCCAGCAGGCGCAAGGGCTTGTCCCCCTCGGCCTCCTGGATCACGGTGATCGCCTCGGCCAGCGCCCGATCGAACGCTCCGTCCCTGGCCAGGGCCGCCGCCCGGAAGGCCCGGATCTCCTTGCGGGCGTATCCGTCCGCAACCTCGAACGCCCGGTCGAAGGCGGAGACGGCCTCCCCCGGCCTTCCCAGGGCGACCAGGCAATCGGCCTCGCCCCAGGCCCCGTTGCGGACCACGTTGCGGATCATCGCGTTCTGCGGCTGCCGATCGAGCACGTCCGAGGCGACCTCGACCGACCGTCGAAATTCCTCGAGCGCGTCCTCGTGCCGCCCGCTGCCCAGCAGGGCGTTGCCGAGGTTGCCGTGGCTGGCCGCCAGGTGGTAGGCCCACATCGTATTGCCGGGGGCCGCGTCCGCGAGGCTTTGCTGGATCGCCACCGCCTCGCGCAGGACCTCCTCGACCTTGTCGGGCTGGCCCAGTCGATCCCGGATGGCGGCCAGGTTGCCCAGCGAGGCGGCCAGCTGGGTTGCCGTTTCGACCGATTCCGGCTCGTACATGGCCAGCTCGCGGTGAAGTTGCAACGACTCCTCCATCATCTCGGCGGCGTGCTCCAGTCGGCCGAGCTTCATCTCACACGAGGCGACGTTGTTCAATGCTCCGGCGACCCGGTCTCTCCAGTGACTTGACCCGGGGAATTGCTGGAGCCGTGTCCGGGACCGCTCCAACACCTTCCCGTGCGCCTCCAGGGACGCGTCGAAGTCACCGCGATACCAGGCAATCTGCCCTTCCAGGTTGAAGATCCCGAGCCAGGCGTCCTCAAGTCTCCTCGAATCGAACGCCTCGGGAATTGTCTGGAGACGCCTCGCGGCGGCATCCAGAAAGGCCTGACTCGCCTCGTATCGGCCGGAATCCCGCTCGAAGCCGGCAAGGAACGTTCTGGCCTCAGCCAGGTCGATCAGCGTCTCGACGGCCTGGGGGGCCGCTCGGAGGACCGCGTCCCCCTCGACGATCGCCCGCTCGATCGTGCTGATCGCCGCGTCGCGACGCCCGGCGAACTCGCGGACCTGACCCAGGTGCCAGAGCGCCCTCGCCAGTTCGGCCCGCTCCTCAGGCTCCAGCCCTCGCCCATCGTCGAGCGTGACGAGCAGATCAACGGCCCGCTGAAGCCCGGTGATGGCCTCGTCAAGCTCGCCGAATCGCCACTGAATCACGCCGTAGCTGGTCAGCGCCCTGGCCAGGTCCCGGGTGGCTCGGGGATCATCCTCGCGGATCTCAATGAATTCCTGGAAAAAGTCCCGGGCCTCGCCGAGCAGCTCATTGCGCAGAGCGAGCATCCCCGGCTCTTCGAAGAGGACGGACTCGCTGATCTGGATCAGGAACCGGTCCACGGCTCGCCGGGCAAGCTGATAGCTCGATTCGGAGCTGGCGAGGCTCTCGACCGCCTCGTCCTTGGCCTCCCGGGTCTCCTGCAGGGCACTTCGGAGCCGGGCATTGTAATACGCTCCGCCCGCGATCAGGGCGAGCAGGGCGACGGCCGAGACCCCCAGCGCCGTCGCGGCCGACGGCCGACGGCGGGCCCACTTACCGGCCCGTTCCAGCCCCGTGGCCGGGCGGGCGGTGATCGTCTCGGACGAGAGGTAGCGGCGCAGGTCCTCGGCCAGCGCCTCGGCCGAGGCGTAGCGGCGGGCCGGCTCCTTCTCCAGGCATTTCAGGCAGATTGTCTCCAGGTCTCTCGGCAGTTTCGGGTTGAGCCGCCGGGGCGAGACCGGCTCCTGGGTCCGGATCAAGAGCAGGGTCTCGATCGCGTCGGTCCCCCGGAAGGGCACCTGGCCGGTGAGCATCTCGTAGAGGATCACGCCCAGCCCGTAGACGTCGGTCGCCGGGCCGATCCGGTCCAGGTCGCCGGTCGCCTGCTCCGGAGCCATCGAGGCGGGCGTGCCGAGCAGGTCGCCCTCCCGGGTCGGCCCCCCGGCCTCCTCCATCCGCTTGGCGATGCCGAAGTCCGTGACCTTCGGCACGGGGGGACCGCCCGGCTCGGCCGGCGGGGCGAGCAGGATGTTCGCCGGTTTCAGGTCTCGATGGATAATCCCCCGGGCGTGGGCGTGCCCGACGGCCAGCGCCAGGGACCGGGACAGCTCGGCCGCTCGTCGAGCAGGCAGCGGCCGACCGGCAAGAACCCGGTCGAGCGAGCCTCCTTCGATCAGCTCGAGCGCGACGTAGGGCCTCCCCGACGACTCGCCCACCTCAAAGATCTGCACGATATTCGGGTGCCTCAAGGCCGCGATCGCCTCGGCCTCGGCACGAAAGCGGTCGTACGCCGACGCCTCCCCAATGGTCACCACCTTCAGGGCGACCTTCCGGCCGAGTCGAAGCTGTCGGGCCTCGAAGACGGCCCCCATCCCCCCCCGACCGAGCAGGCCGAGCACCTCGAAGCCCGGAACCTCCGGGGGGGCCTCCTCTCGGATTCCCCCCGACCGCCGTTCCGGGATTCGAGCCGAGCCGCCCCAGAGCATCCCGGGGCCCCCCGCCGTTCCCTCTCGTCCGCCCCTGCGGACGGCGGCGACGACCGAGTCCGTCAGCCGCTCCAGGCGATCGGCGGCCGCCTCGCAGGCCGGGCAGCCCTCCACGTGCTCGGCGATCTGCTCCGACTCGGCCTCGGCCAGATCACCCAGCAGGTAGGCAATCAAGCGAGGCTCCGAGGGACATCCTTCGAGGATCATCGCTCGCCCCCCCAGTCCGGACGCGTCGGTGACGGCCTGCTCGCGCCGCCCGGGTCGAGGTTCGGACTCGAACCCGGATCGGACCCGTCCGGTCGCAATCCGCGTGAACTCCCTCGATTGTTCCGCATTTCCAGGGGGATCGCGAGCGTTTGCTCCTCCACACGCCGAGAGATCCGCGGGTGGCGCAGCTCCCCCCCACGATCCGGAATCCGCGATCCTCCCGAGGATCGGCCGGCCGCGGCGCCGGATCGTTCAGCCGAGCCGTGAGGGGTGAGACGTGGTCAGGAGGCCTCGGGTTGCGCTTGCGGCTGCATTCGGGAGAGCCGGAGTTTGCCGTCGTGGTGGGCGGTGGCCAGTTGGAGACCGTCCGGATGCAGGTCGAGCGCGCGGGCCGTGTTCGGAAGGGAGAAGCGGTGAAACTCCTCGTCGGGCTGATCGGGACGATAGAACAACAGGTGTCCGCCGCCGGAGCCTCCCACGGCGACGGCGAGAAATCCGTCAGGGTGGAACCGGACTCCCCAGGCGACCCCCTTCAACCCCCCCTGGGCCTTCAGCAGGCCGATCTGCTCGCCTCGGAGCCCGTCGAACAGGACCACCGCCGGATCATTGACCGCACCCAGCGGGTTAGTCGCGTTCAGCAGGCCGGCGCAGGCGAGCCGGTCGCCCGAGGGGCTGAAGGCAAGGTCGCGGACCCCGCCGTAATCGACCTGCTGCCCAGCGTTGTACGAGTAGAGCGATGAGGCATCGAGCCGGTGTCGGAGCAGCCCGGACCCGACCTCCCAGACCACGATCCGTCCTTCCAGGTCGGCCGAGACGAGGGATTCGCCGTCGGGATGAAAGCCGACGGCATAGATCGGCTTGTCGTGCGCGCCGGTCAGGTCGTGCAGAAGCGACCCGTCCTCAATCGACCAGATCTTGATCCGACGATCGTTACCGCACGAGGCCGCGAGCCTCCCATCGAGGCTGACGGTGACCCCTCGGACCCAGCCGTCGTGCGCCTCGACCTGCCGATCGGGGACCGGCTCCCCTTCGGCCGCCGCCGGCCACCAGAGCAGCCGGCCATCCCCGCCGGCGCTCAGGAGCGTGCGACCGTCGGGGGTCAAGGCCAGGTCGAAGACCCAGCTCTCATGCGCCGCAAAAGGGACCGCCGTGGGCTCCTCGGCGGCGTCGAGATCCCACCGGCGCACGGTGAGGTCCTCCGACCCGGCGAAGACAAACCTCCCGGTCGGATCGAAGGCACAGCAGATGAGCGGACGATCGTGGGTCAGTTCCCTCGCCACGTGCGTCTGAGTCGGGTCGGCCCCGGAAGCCTCGCAGGGTTCCGGGGTCGGGGCGGGGTCGGGGGCCGGAGCGGCCGGTTCGTCCGGGAAGCGGCGGGTCATGCCAGCAGGTCCTCAATGGCGAACGAGGACGGGTCGGCGATCTGGAAGTCGCGGCCGTTGACCGAGAACTCGTCCACGACCGGGTCGATCCCCACGGCCCGAAGATAGGTGTGAAACAGGTCGTGGCCCCCGACCTGACCGTCGGTCACCTCGGTGCCGTCGGCGTTCGTTTCCCCCACAACCACCCCGCGCTGGATGCCGGCCCCGGCCAGCGCCACCGACCAGGCCTTGCTCCAGTGGTCCCGGCCATAGTACTGATTGATCCGAGGGGTTCGGCCGAACTCGGACATCACGACGACGAGCGTTCGATCGAGCATCCCCCGATCGGCCAGATCGCCGAGCAGCGCAGAGAACGAAATGTCGAACTCGCCAACCTGTTCCAGGTGGAAGTCGAAGTTCTCGTTGTGCGTGTCGTAGTTCGAGTGGGTGACCTTCACGAACGTCGCCCCGGCATCGAGCAACCGGCGGGCGAGCAGGCAATGCCGGCCGAAGTCATGCGATCCGTAACGCTCCTGATCGCGCTCCGGTTCCCGGGAGACATCGAACAGCTCGCGGCGCTCCATCAATTGGAGCGCCTGTTCATACGAGTTCGTGTACGCCTCGGTCTCGGCGGTCCGCCGCCGCAGGGCAAAGCGGTGATCGAGTTGCATCCGCAAGGTGTGCCTCGCCTGATCCTCGGCGTCGGCAATCGCTCCCGGACGCTCGGTATGGGCCGGAGCCTGGCCGTTCCCGAGAACCAGGGCCCCGTACTTGGGACCGAGGAAGGCCGCGTCCTTCCCGCTCAGGCCGCCGCCGCCGGGAGTGATGTGAATGTAACCAGGCAGCGGGTCCTTCTCCGGCGCGAGGAACCGGGCGGCGAGCGATCCGAGGTGCGGATGCTCCTGCCCCGGCATCTCGCGCCGGCCGGTGTGCATCAGATAACTCCCCTTGCCGTGGTCATCCTCCGCGGTGTTCAGGCCGCGCAGCAAGGCCAGGTGGTGCATCAAGGGGGCGGTTCGGGGCAGGAGTTCCGAGATGCGGACCCCCGGCACCGAGGTCTCAATCGCCCGAAACGGTCCCCCCGTGGCGGTCCCCGGTTTCGGGTCCCACGTTTCGAGCTGACTCGAACCGCCGGCCAGGAAGATGACGAGAATCTGCCGACCGGAGCGCTGAAGGTCGCTGGCGAGGGTCGTCATCGGCCGACCGGCAAACCCGGCCACCGTCCCAAGCCCCGCAGCGGCGACCCCGCCGAGGAACGCCCTGCGAGAGACCGCGTGCTCGACCGACCGGCACGAGTAAGGGCACCACATGCGAAGAACTCCGTGAGTGATTGGGGGGGGATCGCAGCCCGGATCGGATCGAATTGGATCAGCGTCTCGTTGCGTCGCCGCGGGCAACCGGTGTTCGGAAACGGCGGTTCAGGGGCTCAGTGGTTGAAGCGAAACTCGGCCGAGGTGATCAACGCCCAGGCGAGATCCCGGATTGCGGCCGATCGCCCGTCGGCCCCGCGTGCCTCAAGCAAGGCGACGACCTCGGCCCGCTCCTGGGCCGAGGGCCGACGACTCAACAGACTGAGGTAGAGCTGCTCGGCCAGCACGTCCCGATCGTCGATCGCCTGCAAGCGGGCGGTCAGGTTGCTGCCGGAGGGCTGGACCCAGTTCTGGACCGGTCCGCCGTTACTGAGAAAAAGGGCCTGATGAACGTTCGCCTCGACGGCATCGTCGGGCTGCCCCTCGGTGGCCCCGAAGTAGCGCACGAAGGTGGTGACGTTGCCGGCGAGCTTCGCCTGGACCTCCTGCTCGACGACCCAGGGGCGGCGCTGCGCACGATCAGGATCGTCCCGGCAAACCTCGCAGAGAAACGCCTCGGCATGATCGAGCTGAGCCTCGACGGCCCGTTCCTGGGGCTCGACCACCCCCAATCCGCGCATCAGGCTCCAGGCCAGTTGCTCGGGAGAAAGCGGGGCGAGCAGGGCCACGGCGAAGCGGCTCGGATCGCTGGCCGCCTCGTCGCTGCCCGGGGGCGGCTCGCTCGAGCGCTGGTAGGTTCGGGTCAGGGCCAGCTCGCGCAGAAATGCCTTGAGATCATAATCCATCGCCCGGAACTCCGCCGTCAGCAGGTCGAGCAGTTCGGGATGCGACGGCGGGTTGTCCGAGTGGTCGAGGTCGAGCGGGTGGTAGATCCCTCGCTTCATCACGAGGGCCCAGAGGCGGTTCGCGGCGTTGCGGGCGAACGGCTCGACCTCATCGGAGGCCAGCGCCTCGGCGAGCTGCTCGAAGCGGCTGAAGGTTGGCACCGAACGGACGTCCTTCTCCGGGGCGACGACGTAACGCTCCTCCTCGGGCAATTCCGGCTCGGCGACCGAGGCGCCGTCGAGAATCCGGGGGCCGGTCGAGTGGGTCACGCTCTTGCGGAAGACCGACTGGAAGGTCGTCTCCCCCTCGGCCGTCTCGGCCAGCATCACCCGGCCCGATCCCGGCTCGGTGAACAGGCTCGTGCGGTCGAGGAAGGCCCGAAGGCCGTAGTAGTGGGCTTGCAGGTAATCCTCGACCAGGGGGTGGTCGTGGCACTGGGCGCACTGCAGATCGCGGCCGAGGAAGATCCGGCCGAGGTCACGGGTCACCAGATCGGGATCGGCCCCGCGGTCGAGGACGAACTTCGCGGGGGCCCGTTCCGAGGGGGCCTCGGAACCATCCGCGGCCAGAATCTCCCGGACGAGCTGATCGTAGGGCCGATTCTCGGCAAAGGCCCGGTACAGGAACGTTTCCCAGTCGGCCCGCGGGACGTGCTGATCGCGGCGGCGCTCCATGAGCATGGTGTCGAAGACGTATTGCATCCGCCGCGCATAGCCGGGGCTCGCCAGCAGGTCGTCGATCAGCCGCTGCCGCTTGTACGGAGAGGGATCATCGAGGAACGCGCGGGCCTGCTCGGCCGAGGGGATCGTGCCCGTCAGGTCGAGCACAACCCGGCGGAGGAACTCGCCGTCGGTCGCCAGCGCGGCCCTCGGCCCCGCGCTGGCCTCCTCCACGAGCCGGTCAATCCGCTCGTGCAAGGGTTCCTCCGGCTCCTCGGCCCGCGTCGGCGTCGAACTCCCGATCAGCAGGGTGAGCACCAGGGCGATCGGGATCTCGAGCACGCAGCTGACCCGGTCTCGCATTTCCCCCGCCTCCGTTGCAACCTCGAAAGAGCCTGAACAACCGTGTCTTCCGGCCCACCAACCCAAAGGGCCCGCCGCCGTCATCGACTGGCGTTAAACAATAGTGCGACACCCTGGCAGCTGCAACATGTTTTTTGAGCAGGGAACGGTCGGGGCTGAAACGACCGGGGAAGGTGAGGACTGACCGCCATCACATGTGATATCATCACTCCTCAATTCGATTCGCGGCAAGCGCCGTACCCCATGCGGCGCCCCCGGCTCACCCGGCCGCCATGGGGGGAATGCAACGAAACGAAGCCCTCCGCGAATCCCGAACGCTGGTTTGATCATGCACGAACTGTCGATCGCCGAGGCCCTGGTGCAGCACGTCACCGAAGCGATGGCCGGCTCGGCCCCATACCGGGTCACGCGGGTTCGGCTCCGAATCGGCCTGCGTTCCGGGGCCGCTGCCGACGCCCTCGCCTTCGCGCTGCCATGGCTGTAGTATTGAGATACGACAACAATCCTTCCTCATCGTGGAACTCCGGATGCGTCGAGCCGATGCGCTCGTGGCCTGGGACGACGAAGACGATCTGAGCGGCAACCTCCACCATGTCATCGAACACGGGCTTTCTCCGGACGAGGTGGAGTCGGTGTTGCTGGCTGACGACGCTCTTTGAGCGCACCAGCCGATCGAGCGGCCGGCCACTGGTCGCGGGGTTTACCTTCACCGGGCGTTGGATCGTTGTTGTCTACGAGATTGCTGCGGCCGATCCGATGGTCTTGCGGCCGGTGACCGCTTACGAACCCGATCCAAAGGACCAGGCACCATGACCGGTGAGGATCTGCCCCATCGCGTCCAGATTGAGCGGACGCCCGAGCAGCGGGCCGAGGAGGAAACGATCCATCGCCGGTTCCGCCCGGGAATCACGCTGGGCGAACTGGTGGCGTTGGGTGAGGTGAGCGAGGAAGACGCCGCCGCAATGCGTGCGCAGCAGGAAGCCGGCCCCGCCCCCTGGCCTGCTCGGGAGCTGGCGGTAGCCTTACGCGCCGAGCGGCTGCGCCTCGGCCTCAGCGACGCTGACCTGGCGGCGATCTCGGGAATCGACCGGGCGGCGATCCACAAAATCGAGACAGGGCTCAACCGGAACCCGACCGTGGCCACGCTCGACCGACTGGCCACGGCGATGGGGCTGCAGCTGGCCTGGTCGCTCGAGCCATCCGGAGCCTCAAACCGCTGATCCGCAGCCGAGTCGTTGGCCGACCATCACGCATGTCGAGGAGGTCAACGCCGATTATGCACGAACTGTCGATCGCCGAGGCCCTGGTGCAGCACGTCACCGAAGCGATGGCCGGCTCGGCCCCGTACCGGGTCACGCGGGTCCGGCTCCGAATCGGCCTGCTTTCCGGGCTCGCCGCCGACGCCCTCGCCTTCTGCTTCGAGGTCGTCACCCGAGACACCCCGCTGGAAGGCTCGGCACTGGAAATCGAATCCGTCCCGGTCGCCATCCGTTGCGATCCGTGCGGGCAAATCGTGGAACTGCCCGAGGCGCCTCCGTTGCGTTGCCCCCGGTGCAATCAGGCCTCGGCCGCGATCGTGCGCGGCAAGGAGCTGGAGGTCGAATCGATTGACGTTGAAGATGAAATTCAGAACATGACCCGATCGGAGCCCGCTTCATGACTCCCCGGATCGTTGAGCTTCGCCAGGGGCTCCTCAAGAAAAACGACCAGCTCGCCGCCGCCTTGCGCCTCCGGTTCCAGGACGCCGGCGTCTTCGTCGTCAACCTCGTCTCCAGCCCCGGCACCGGCAAAACCTTGCTGCTGGAACGCACCCTCTCGGCCCTCAAGGCCGGCGGCGGCCGTCCCGCCGCTCTGGTCGGCGACCTCGAAACCGACCGCGACGCCCAGCGCCTCGCGCGCGCAGGAGTTCCCGTCCGTCAGATCCAGACCCACGGCATCTGCCACCTCGACGCCGACATGATCGAGCGTCACCTCGACGGCTGGGATCTCGCCTCGCATGACCTCCTGTTCATCGAGAACGTCGGCAACCTCGTCTGCACCTCCAGCTACGACCTGGGCGAATCGTGCCGGGTCGCCCTCCTCTCCGTCACCGAGGGGGAGGACAAACCGTTGAAATATCCCGGCATCTACAATTCCGCCGATGCGGTCGTCATCACCAAGATCGACCTGGCCGACGTCTGCGAGTTCGACCGCGACGCCGCCCGCGCCCACCTGTTCGACGTCCGCCCCGGTGTCCGCCTGATCGAAACCTCCGCCAAGACCGGTCAGGGCTTCGACGACTGGCTCGCCTTCCTCGAGGAGCGTCCGCAGAGCCGTTGACCCGATCCGTTCCAATCCACTCAGCAAATTCTCGGCAATTGCTCCCCCAAGGGGAGCGTCACCACCCGACGCCCGCCGATCGCCGTCGTCATCACGACCGTCCCCGGATGCTCCGACACGACCGAGCCAATCCGCACCGCCTGCCGACCGATCGCCACGCTCCGCAGGGCCTCCAGCGCCGCCTCGGCCTGAGCGTCGGGCACGATCGCCACCAGCTTCCCCTCGTTGGCGATCATCAAGGGGTCGAGCCCGAGCAGCTCGCAGGCCCCCCGGACCTCGGGGCGCACCGGCACGGCTCCCTCGTCGAGTACCACCCCGACCGCCGATCGCTCCGCAATCTCGATGAGGGTCGCCGCCAGCCCTCCTCGGGTCGGATCGCGCAGGGCCCGCACCTCGACCGAGGCCGCAAAGAGCCGCTCGACCAGCTCCGAAAGCGGCGCGCAGTCGCTCTCAATCGCCGACTCGAACGCCAGGCCCTCGCGAACGCTCAGGATCGCCACCCCATGATCGCCGATCGTGCCGCTGACGATCACCGCATCCCCGGCCCTCGCCCGATCCGGCCCCACCGATCGCCCCTCCGGCACCACGCCGATCCCGCTCGTCGTGAGGTAGCACCCGTCGCCGTGCCCGCGCTCGACCACCTTCGTATCGCCGGTCACGATCGCCACCCCGGCCCGTCGCGCCGCCTCGGCCATTCGACCGACGATCGCCGCGAGCTGCTCCATCGCCAACCCTTCTTCCAGAATGAAGCTCGCGCTCAGATGCAACGGCCTGGCCCCGACCATCGCCAGGTCGTTCACCGTGCCATAGACCGCCAGCTCGCCGATCGAACCCCCTGGAAACACCAACGGCCGCACCACATGAGCATCCGTCGCAAACGCCAGGCGCCCCGCCGGCACCGCCACCAGGGCCGCATCCCCCCGCGCCTCCAGCGCCTCGTTGCGAAAGGCCGGTAAAAACAGATGTTCAAGCAACTCGCCTGAGAGCCGCCCCCCTCCCCCGTGCCCCATCACAACCGTCGGCGTCTCGCGCAACGGCATCGGACAGGTCCACTCGTCGAATCGCGGCGGCTCAGGCATGAGCGGGCGCTCCCTTCGTCCGACCGTTCAGAAAATAAGCCGCGCACGCCCCTTCGCTCGACACCATCGTCGCCCCCAAGGGGTGCCTTGGCGTACACGCCGTCCCAAACGCCGGGCACTCGGGCGGCGTGATGAGCCCCTGCAAGACCTCGCCGCTTCGGCAGTCGGGCGATTCCAACGTCCGGATCGCTCCCACCTCGAACCGTTCCGCCGCGTCGAACGCGCGATACGCGGGGGCCAACCTCCAACCGCTCTTCGGGATCGTCCCGATCCCCCGCCACGGTTGATCCGTCACCGCGAACACCTGTTCCAGCAAGGCCCGAGCCACCGGGTTCCCCTCGTCCGCAACGACCCTCGCGTACGCATTCTCGACCCGAGCCTCGCCCCGCTCCAGTTGCACCACCGCCCGCCGAATCCCCTCGAGCAGATCCAACGGCTCGAACCCGGTCACGACGATCGGCACCCCGAACCGCTCGGCGATCGCCGGGTACTGCCCCGTTCCCATCACCGTACACACATGCCCGGCCGCCAAAAACCCCTGCACCCGGTTCGACCTCGACGCGCAGATCGCCTCGATCGCCGGCGGCACGAGCACCTGAGAGACCAGCATCGAGAAATTCGTGAGCCCCTCCTCGCTCGCTCGCGTTACCGCCATCGCGTTGGCCGGCGCCGTGGTCTCGAACCCGATCCCGAAGAAGACGACCTGCCGATCTCGATGCAGCCGCGCCAGTTTCAACGCATCCAGCGGTGAATACACCATCCGCACATCGGCCCCTTCCGCCTTCACCCGGAGCAGATCCGTCGACGACCCCGGCACGCGCAGCATGTCGCCGAACGAGCAGAAGATCACCCCCGGTTGCTGCGCAATCGCCAACGCCCGGTCGATCACCTCCAACGGCGTCACACAGACCGGGCACCCCGGCCCGTGCACCAGCTCGACTGCTTCGGGAAGAACCTGATCGATCCCATTGCGAAGAATTGCATGCGTCTGCCCGCCGCAGACCTCCATCAAGACCCACGGCCGCGTCACGACCTGCCGAATCTCCTCGACCAGCGCGCGCGCCACCGATCCATCCCGGAACTCATCCAGATACTTCATGCGGATCGTCCCCTTCCTCTCCCAGTTCTTCCGCCAGCACCCCCATCGCCCGGAACGTCTCCAGCGTCTCCCTCGCCTCGGCCTCGTCGATCTTGCTCAGGGCAAACCCCACATGAACAATCGTGTAATCCCCGACCTCCACCTCCGGCACGAACTCCAGGCAGACTTCCTTGACGATCCCCCCGAAATCGACCCGCCCCATGCGGGTCCCTCCCTCCTCGTAGATCCGATCGACTCGACCCGGCACGGCAAGACACATCGAGATTCTCCTCGATTCGCTCTATTCACATCCATGACTTGTTTAAGATCGCACACACGTTCATCATGATCTCCCTCTCCCCGCTCACGGGGAAAGGGGTCTGTTTCCGATCCCCCCTGCCGCGCTCCCGCCCTGCGCCCCGCGATCGTCCAGCATACCCGATCACGGCAGCTCGCCGACGCCGCAATGCGTCCCACCCCCGCAAAAAACCCCGGATTTCCCGGCGCGGCCCTCGCCTCGCTCCACAACCCCATTCCCGCCCCTTGCCACCCGATCCCATGATGGAACCATCCCCGGATCGCATCCCCCCAGCCAAACCGAAGCACGAGCCCCCCGACTCCCAATGTCCCTCCCCGCCCCCCACCTCCCCCAGCGCCGCCGTTTCCTCGTCCAGGGGGTCGTCCAGGGGGTTGGTTTCCGCCCGTTCGTCCACGCCACGGCCGACCGCCTCGGCCTGGCCGGCTGGGTCGCCAACGATCCCTCGGGGGTCGTCATCGAGGTCCAGGGGCCTCCCGATCAACTCCTCGCCTTCCGCCGCGCCCTGCGCGACGACGCCCCTCCGCTCGCCACCCTCGTGTCGATCACCGACGAGGCGATCCCCCCTGACGCCGCCGCAATTGGCTTCACCATCCTCCCGAGCCGCGCCGACGCCACGCCCATCACCCCCGTCCCGCCCGACATCGCCACCTGCGACGCCTGCTTCCGCGAACTGGCCGACCCGACCGATCGCCGCTACCGCTATCCCTTCCTCAACTGCACCGATTGCGGCCCTCGCTTCACCATCCTCAAGCGCCTGCCGTACGACCGCCCTCACACCACGATGGCCCGCTTCCCCCTCTGCCCGGCGTGCCGCCGGGAATACGAGAACCCCCACGACCGCCGCTTCCACGCCCAGCCGATCGCCTGCCCGCGTTGCGGCCCGACCCTCTGGTTCGTCCCCGCCTCCGACGCGTCTCGGGCCGCCCAGCATCCCGACTCCCCCGGCTCCTGGCCTCGCGGCGAGGCCGCTCTCACCCAAACCCGCCAGGCCCTCGACCTCGGCCGGATCGTCGCCCTCAAAGGGGTCGGCGGCTTCCACCTCGCCTGCGACGCCCGCAACGAACCCGCCGTCTCCCGCCTCCGGGCGCTCAAAGGGCGAGGCGACAAGCCCTTTGCCCTCATGGTCCCCTCCCTCGACCACGCCCGCCGCCTCGCCCAGGTCAACGACGCCGAGGCCCTCGCCCTCTCCGGCCGCGATCGCCCCATCGTCCTGCTCCGCCGCCGCGCCGAAGCTCACGACGCCCCCTCTCCCCTCGCCCCCTCCGTCGCTCCCGGCCTGGCCCAACTCGGCATCATGCTCCCTTACTCCCCCTTGCACTCGTTGCTCTTTGATGAACACGAGGACGCCGCCGACCGTCCCCTCGTCATGACCTCCGGCAACCGCAGCGACGAGCCGATCGCCATCGCCAACGCCGAGGCCCTCGACCGCCTCGCCCCGATCGCCGACGCCTTCCTCCTGCACGACCGGCCGATCCAGGTCCCTTGCGACGACTCCGTCCTTCAGGTCGTCAACGATCAGCCACTCCCCCTCCGCCGCTCCCGAGGGATCGCCCCGCTGCCCCTCCCCTGGCCGATCCCCGACGGCCCGACCGTCCTCGCCGTCGGCGCCGAGCTGAAAGGGACCTTCTGCCTGGCCCGCCCCCCGTTCGCCCTCGTCAGCCAGCACCTCGGCGACTGGGGCGACCTGGCCACGCAAGACGCCTTCGAGCGCTCACTCGATCACATGCAAATCCTCTTTCAGATCGATCCCCAGGTCATCGCCTGCGACCTCCACCCCGACGCCCTTTCCTCCCGATGGGCCGAGCGCCTGGCCGCCTCCCTCAAGCGTCCCCTCGTCCGCGTCCAGCACCACCACGCCCACGCCGCGTCATTGCTGCTCGATCACGATCGAGTCGGCTCCACCCCCTTGCTTGCCTGGGTCTGCGACGGCACCGGCTACGGCCCCGACGGCACCATCTGGGGCGGCGAATGCCTGCTCCTTTCCGGCGACGGTGCCCGCTTCGATCGCCTCGCCCACCTTTCCCCCATCCCCTTGCCCGGCGGCGACCTCGCCATCCGCCACCCCTCCCGATCCGCTCTGGCCCACCTCTGGGCCGCCGGGATTCCCTGGGACGACGACCTCCCCTGCGTCCAGACCACCTCCCCCGCCGAACGCCGGGTGATCCGCCATCAGCTCGAAACCGGCCTGAACTGCGTCGCCACCACCAGCCTGGGCCGCCTCTTCGACGCCGTCGCCGCCCTGCTGGGCGTCCGATCCTCGGCCACCTTCGAGGGCCAGGCCGCCCTCGAACTGGAATCCCTCGCCGCCCTCGGCACCCCTCCCTTGAATGCCCCCCCCTGCTCCTTCGCCCAGCGTTCCGCCACCCCCTCCGGCCCGATTCTGCTCGACCCCGCCCCCCTCTGGCCGTGGCTCATCCACCACCTCCGCCGCGGCACCCCGCTGCCCCACCTCGCCGCCGCCTTCCATCACGCCCTGGCCGATGCCCTCGCCTCGATCGCCTCCGACCTCGCCCGCCCCCGCTCCCTCACCACCCTCGGCCTCACCGGCGGCGTCTTCCAGAACCCCTTGCTCACCACCCGCACCGCCTCCCTGCTCCGCGCCGATGGCTTCGAGGTCCTCACCCACCGCCACCTCCCCCCCAACGACGGCGGCCTCTCCCCCGGCCAGGCCCTCGTCGCCGCCCGACAACGGCTCCACCTCCCCTCCCCCCAATGAACCGCGATGCCACCCCGGCATTCGTTCCGATCGCCCGAGCCACCTCGTATCGTGACAATCCATTGCCACGAATTGCCAACATCGCCACGGTGCAGTTCAGGAGGCTCCCCACCATGGAACCCAAGAACACTGCGACTCCCGAATCATTGAAGTCCCTCGTCCATCGCCGCGTGACCGAGGGCGGTGACTGCAGCGCCAGCGAGTCCGTCCGCGACCTGATCCGCGCCGACCAGAAGCGGCAAACCGAGGAGCGCATCGACGCCCTGCTTGTCGAGGGGCTTCATTCCGGCGCTCCGATCGAGATCTCGCCGGAATTCTGGGAAGCCAGGCGGCAGAAGCTCTCCGCGCGACTGACCCGGAAGCCCACGCCATGACCCGGCGCGTCGTCATCGCCATCAACTCACGTGAACACTTGTCACACAACCCGTGCCACCCGCCCGTCACCCAACGAACCCGGCCGGGCCGGGCCTGGAGACGACGACACCAACAAGGGGGCCAGCCAGGCCATCGGATCGGCCTCTGGTGAGGGACACTGGTGAACACCAGTATCACTCACCGTTCGGGATGATGAGAGAATGGTGTCTCTCAAGGCCCCTTTGTCCGAGAACTTGGCAAATCAGATCAGTCTTCAGACTTACCAATGAATCGATAGAGACCTGCTCCGAGCGCAGCGCCGACGATCGGAGCGACCCAGAAAAGCCACAACTGAGTCAAGGCCCAGCCTCCCACGTAGACGGCCACGCCGGTGCTTCGTGCAGGATTGACCGAGGTGTTGGTCACGGGAATGCTGATCAGGTGAATCAAGGTCAGGCCCAGACCGATGGCGATCGGAGCGAATCCGGCGGGGGCTCGCGAATCCGTGGCGCCGAGAATGATGACGAGAAACATCATGGTCATCACGACTTCCGTCACCAACGCCGCCAGCAAGGAATAGCCACCGGGCGAATGCTCACCGTAGCCATTCGAAGCGAATCCGTCGGCCACGTCGAATCCCGCTTTGCCCGTCGCGATGAGGTAAAGAACGCCTCCCGCCGCAATCGCTCCCAGAACCTGCGCGACGATGTAAGGCAACAGCAGCTTGGCCGGGAATCGCCCCCCCGCCCAGAGCCCGACGGAAACGGCCGGGTTCAAATGACAACCGGAGATGTGCCCAATGGCAAAGGCCATCGTCAGCACCGTCAATCCAAAGGCAAACGAAACACCCAGCAGACCGATTCCCACGTCAGGAAACGCTGCGGCCAGAACCGCGCTCCCGCAACCACCAAGAACAAGCCAAAATGTCCCTACAAACTCTGCCGCGTATTTGTTCATGCGTTGTGACCTTTTGTTGGAGAAATTGGTGCCTCACCTGAAGGAGGCGGAGGCCCATCCCTGTCCAGATCTGTCAGGGCGTTCGCATCATCCCAGGAAAAATGTCTTTTTGCGACTGACTCATTGGTTTTTTTGCGCTTGGCCCTGAAGGCGAACCGCCAGGACCATCCGCCCGCGCCAATTGCCCCCTCCTCCCGCTTTTTGTGACTGGCGCGACCATTTTCCACGATGGTAATGAGAGACGAGGCCCTCGATCAGGCCCGGCGGCGACGCCGCGCCCGATCATTCCAGGCACCACGAGGGCCGCCCGACACGATCCCCGCGCCAACCGCGATCCGTCCCCGGCGACAGACCCCCGACCCATCGCCCGGCCCCCCTTGCAAAGGTCAACCCCCATGAGCCAGCACCAGACCTCCTCATCCCCCGATGAATCGCCCCGTCCCCAGGAACCGAACACCCACACCGACACCCCCCGCCCCTCGGAACCGCGCTCCGAGCGCGGCACACGCCGCAGCCGACACAACGCCCGGC
Source organism: Tautonia marina (assembly GCF_009177065.1). Taxonomy (NCBI): domain Bacteria; kingdom Pseudomonadati; phylum Planctomycetota; class Planctomycetia; order Isosphaerales; family Isosphaeraceae; genus Tautonia; species Tautonia marina. The sequence continues at coordinate 422 of NZ_WEZF01000024.1, read as the reverse complement.
GCCACGGACTGACCGCCCAGCTCCCCGACGGCGCTGCCGAGGCCGCCCTCATGCAAGCGTTCGCCGATCGCTGGACGAAGCAGCTCGGTGCCGACACCGAGGCCGAGGAAGCCCTCATCCGCGCCTCGGCCCTCGCCTACGCCCGCCTCGAACGCTGCCGCACCGTCGAGGAAGCCACCCTCGCTCAGTCCTCGCGCGACGCCGTCGACCGCTGGGAAAAGCAACAGCGCCACGCCGTCCGACGCCTCGCGCAAAACCTCTCCCGAGACCCCATGAACACCGTCCTTGATCTGGAAAGCACCTCCTTCGGCTGCGAGTGGCTCAGCCGCCACTGGGTCCAGCTCGACGACAAACTGGGACAGGGGATCACCTGGGACCGCGACGAGATGAACCGCGCCCTGCTCCTGCTCGGCTACCTTCCA
>NZ_WEZF01000023.1 GCF_009177065.1 Tautonia marina | reverse complement strand
GTTTGCGCGCTAGGCTTCGTTGCTGATCTCTGGCTGGAGAATGCCTTTCCAGGTCGGTGTCTCTGAGGCGCCGTGGATTGTCGATCCGGTTGGGTGGGTTGGTGGTTCTCTTTGAGTTGAAGACACCCCGGACCGTGTGGGGAGTCCGGGGTGCCGAGCAGGATTAGTTCTCGCGGTTGCTTCCGCTGCCGAGGAGAGCGGGGCGGCTGGCGGCGCGGATCTGGTCGAGGAGTTTCCGCTGTGCTTCCGTCAGGACGGAGACGCATTCGTCCATCTCTTTTTGGGAGAGCATCTCAATCCGGGCTTTCAGTTCGGCGATCTCTGACTGATAGCGCCCGCGGATAATGTAGATGTCTTCACGTTGCTGGTTGGAGAGGCCCACCTTGCCAAAGTTGCTTGGTACGCGACGGTATGGCGGGTAGGTTTTGGGTGCTTCGGCTGTCGGTTGGTCGTCGCCGGCGTCTGCGGCAGCGGGTGCGGCGGGGGTGGCTGGTTTGGGCGTGTCTTCCTGAGCCTGGGCCGTTGCGCCCGCGAGGGCCGTGGCGCACGCAATGGTGAACATCGAGACGATCGGGCGGCTTCGCAACATCGTTCAGAGTCCTCAAATTCTACGAGGATCAAGAGGTGTGGAGATGGCTCTGGCACTCAGGATCATCGTTCGCCATCGAACCTCAATGATCGCACTGAGGCACCCATGAGCCATTTCTGAATGTAATCGAGCCGTGATTGCATTGCAACGTGTCTCGTGCTCATCCGGATCAGGGGTGGGACGAGGCTGAGGTGGAGGCCGGACGGGGGCGATACCAGATCACGTTTTGAGAGGTCCCTCCGATGGCGACGATGTCGGGAATCCCATCCTGATTGAGGTCTCCTCCTCGAAGATCCTGGGCGGCGATGGTGGAGTCGAGGATGGTTCGCTGCCACGTCTTGCCATCGAAGTGGTAGACCGAGACTCGATGATTCGTTCCGCGATGGCCGGCGAAAACCTCGTCGATCCCGTCTCCGTTGACATCAGCAAGCCAGAGTGCATGACCATCATCGAGGGAGTCGTCGAGGATGGTTCGAGGACCGATCTGGTCGGGCTGATGACCCACAGTGGTCAGCGCGGCGCGTGGGATGGTCGAAATGGCCACGTTCGATCCGTGCCAGGGCTCGATGGTGGCAAGCAAGGCGTGATCTGATCCGAAGTGTCCGAGATGAATCTCGCTGGCACCTCGGGCGGGGGGAGTCCCGGAGGCCCCTGGAGTCAGCCGAACACTGAGCCAGGTGTGAGGAGATTCGGGATCGACGACTTCGGCACGTCGGTGCAAGGAGACGCCAAGATTGCTGGCGGAGAGAATGGAATCGCGGTGATTTTCGGGAAGGCGGACGACGGCGATGGCGTGCATGACGGGAGCGAGGGCAACGGACTCGGGTTTGGGGCGATTGGCTCCGATGGTGAACGAGGGGAACACCATGAGCCGAGCCGAGTCTTCCTGAAAGGCGGGAGGAGTGGAATCGGGTCCGAAGATGGGAGCCACGATCAGGTCGAGGCGTCCGTCGCCACGAGTGTCGCCCCATCGGAGGCGGTGGATGCTGGGGACTTCGGCGATCGTCTGAAAGGACCACTTGTCATCGGGGGACGCGCCCGGCCGCGCGAGCCCGAGTTTGCCGCGAGTGGGTTCTCGCATGGCGAAGTCGTAGGCGATGGCAACCTCGGCACGACCGTCGCCATCGAGGTCGGTGGTCGCCGAGGAGATGATGCCAGGCGTCTGATCGGGACCGGTGATGATGCGTTTCTGCCATGATGGGTTTTCGTACCAGGCGCAGGTGCCGCCACCGAGGGCGATGATATCGGGCCGTGTGTCGCCGTTGACATCGGCGACCTCAACCTGATAGCCACCGGGGAACGTGTCGTCGATCACGATGCGTTTGAACGAGGGGAGGGGGGACGGGGGGGCGGCCTCGTCGTCGCCAGGGAACGGGTTCAAGAGCATCAGGGAAAGCATCGTGAAGGGACGCATTGTGGTTAGCCTTCCAGGTCGGAGGAGGGGGCGTCGAGGTCGGATGCCTTCAGGCCCCAGTGGTCGGGAACGCCGGCAGTGTCTTCGGGACGAACACGCAACTGGTTGACATCGAGTTCACCCTTGAGGTCGACCTCGACAAGCTTGAGGCGGTTTTCGAGCAGTTTGACCTGTTTCTCAAGAAGGTTCAGTCGTGTTTCGGCCTCGTCGGCACGTTTGGGTCGGGGGACCTCGGGGTAGTTGAGCTGGCGCTGAAGGGCGGAGAAGAGGTAGAGGGGATCTCGCCCGTGGTTGGCTCGGGCGATCTTGCCTTCTTTCTCCCCGAAAAGGATGGGAAATTTGGGAGTGAAGTTGGGGTCGCGCCGTCGCATTTGAGTGACGAGGAATTCTGATCGAGAGTAAATTAAGTCGGCAAAATCGACATCTCCCAACCGTGAATTTAACAGCAAAATGTAATCGCTCCAAGACTCGTCATAGAAGGGGTCGGCGGCCATGGCATCGAGGCCACCGGCGTAACCGAGGCGGTTGCGGCTGATCGCCTCGAACTGGTAGACGAACAGGCCGGCAGGGGTGGGTTCGGCGGCGCGGTAGTTGGCCTCGCGTTCAAGGACGAGGAGTGCTTGATCCATGGGAAATCGGTTGTACGAGTCTTCTTCTGCCTTGGTGATCACATAGGTTTGAAATGGAGCGAAGTAGTGGCCCAGTTGCTTCATGGCCGGACTCATGAGGCCACTGACCTTGACCTCAGAGTACATGAAGCCAACGGCCATGGGGAGCCGGGTGGTGGAGAGTAGCTCCTCACCGATTCGAGAGAGGACATCTTGAGAGGGGATACCGTCGAGCACCCGTTCTCGGAAGGCACGAAAGAAGTAGGCCTGCTCGATGTATTCCTCGCGGTCGAGCACGGGCATGGGAGAGCCTCGGGGAGGAATGAAGGAAGGGCTCCGGAACTCGCGTCCGGAGGGAAGGGTCAAAATGCTGTGTGATCAATGAGCGTTTTATCAGAAAGGTGTTGAATGTGGATCAACGCTTTCCGTTAGGGTTTCGGAAGGGGCTCATCGTTCTGGTGCAACGCGTCGAGCAGGGCAAGAAAATCAGGAACATTCGAACACGTGTGGTCAGGCGATTCGGCGACGAGACGCTCGGGGCGGAAGGCGGCCCAGGTGACGGCACAGGTGAGAGCCCCCGCGGCTCGGCCGGCGCGAACGTCGGCCGGGCTGTCGCCGACCATGAGAATCCGTCGGGGTTCGACCTGGAGCAGATGAGCGGCTCGATAGAGGCCGTCGGGGTCGGGTTTGGGGCGTTCGACATCGTCTCCGGAGATGAGGCAGTCGATCCGATCGACAAGCCCGAGCGTGGAAAGGGAGAATTGAGCGGCGCGGCGGCCCTTGCCGGTGAACACGCCAACTTTCCAGCCGAGGCTTCGAGCCCGATCGATGACGGCGGGGATCCCGTCAAAGAGTCGGACCATGCGTTCATGTTCCTGTTCATAATGGAAAAAGAAGCGGTCGAGGGCCTCGTCGAGCCGTTCCTCGGGGGCAAAGAGGCCCAGGCAGGCCCGTTCGGCGGGGCCGAAGCTGGCCTCAACCTCATCGTCGGTCGGGAGGGGATCGGTCCAGGGGGAGAGAGCGTGGCGGAAGGCGTCGAAGATCAACGGGAGCGTGTCGGCCATCGTGCCGTCGAAGTCGAGCAGCAGGGCGCGGGGCGACTCGGGGAAGGTCATGAGTGTGTCCGACAGAAGCACAGGATGACGGAGGTTCTCGGAAATCGTCATTGTATCGCATGGGCCGAGGCTTGCCGATGCCGGTGAACTCGCACGAGGGCGTCGAGTCCGATAGAGTCAAAGGGAGTCGAGGGTTCAGGGCCAACCGGGGCCCCAGGCTCGAATCAAGGCGGAACGGCTCGGGATGGCATCGGGGTTCGATGCCTCGTGGGGCCATCATTGAGGTGGGAGGAGGGGAGTCGTGAACGACGGTTGGATAGCAGATCGGATGACGAAGATTGAGGCATCGGGCATTCGAAAGGCCTTTGAAATGGCCAAACAGATGACCGATCCCATCAACCTTTCCATCGGTCTCCCGGACTTCGACGTACCGGATGTCATCAAGGACGCGGCCTGCGAGGCGATTCGAGCGGGACGCAACGCGTACACCGTGACCATGGGAGATCCCGGGTTGCGGGGGGAACTGCAACAGATTGTCCAGGATCAGTACGGCCACGCCGACCGTCAGGTCATGGTGACCTCAGGCACGGCGGGAGGGCTCTTGCTGGCGATCTGCTGCGCGGTGAATCCGGGAGACGAGGTGATCGTCTTTGACCCGTATTTCGTGATGTATCCGAACCTTGTTGCCCTGGCCGGTGGGACAACGGTCCTGGTTGACACGTATCCGAGCTTCGGAGTTCCGATCGATCGGGTCGAGGCGGCCATCACGGCGAAGACGAAGGCGATCATCGTCAATAGCCCGGGAAACCCAAGCGGAGTGGTCGTTCCGCCGGAGGAGCTGAAGGCCCTCGCCGAGCTATGTCGGGAGCGGGGGATCTTGCTGATCAGTGATGAAGTCTACAAGGCGTTTTGTTATGACGAGTCATTCCATTCGCCGGCGGAATGGAATGAGGATGTCCTGGTGGTCGACGGATTTAGTAAAACCTATGGGATGACCGGCTGGCGGCTCGGGTTCGCACACGGACCAGGACGCTTGATGCAGGAGATGGCCAAGCTTCAGCAATTCTCGTTCGTGTGTGCCCCGACCCCGTTGCAGCACGCGGTGGTGGGGGCATCGGCCCTGGACCTGACCGCACAGATCGACGCCTACCGGCGCAAGCGGGATCGTGTGGTTGAGGTGCTTTCCGGAAGGTACGAACTTGCTCGACCCACCGGGGCGTTCTATGCCTTTCCGAAGGTGCCCGAGGGTTGGCCGTCGGCGACATCGCTCGTCGAGGAGGCGATCCGGCGCAACCTGCTCATCATTCCGGGGAACGTGTTCAGCAAGGTCGATACGCATGTCCGCATCTCATATGCGGTTGATGACGCGGTACTGGAGCGAGGGCTTGAGGTGCTGCGATCGCTGGCCGAGGAACGACGGGAGACGACCGTCTGAGAGGTTCGTCTCCAACGGGCGGGGCACTCACTGATCGGAGAGGGGGGCGTCTGGTTCGTCCGGAGGATCCTGCTGGAGGCGCCGGAGCATCCGGCCGCGTTTGCGAGGCAGGCGAACGCGGCCGAACTCGGGCATGCGCGGTTCGAAAAGCGGCCACGTCAGGACGGTCAGGCAGGTGGACTCCTGAAAGATGGCCACGAGCATCCGGCCTCGGTGCAGGGCGAGGGCAGCAACCGCGCCGTTCTCAGGATTCCGGCCGAGCCGCCGGGTGCGGGCCAGGGCGGTTCGGAGTGCCCCCTCGGCCTCGGGTTCGGGAACGTGGAACCGCTCGATGAAGCGTTCGATTGCGTGGCGGGTCAGGCGAGCCTGGCTGTAGTCGCGCTGACCCTTTGGGGGAGGGGGAGGAGGAGCATCGCTCATGGCCTTGCCGTCTCCTCGGAGGGTGATCGAACGATCGGATTGGCTGCCAGTCGACCACCCGACCAGATCGGGTGGTCGTTCGGTCAGATCAGACCAGGAGACGTCGAGGTCAGTCCTGGACCTCTCCCGTGGCGGCCCACTCGACACCGCGTCGCATCCATTCCTGATAGTGCGGGTTTGAGATGGCGGTGGGATCGTGGCCGAGCACGTTGTTGTACACTCGGCCCTGGCCAAAGGTGTTGACCCAGATCACTGGCTCATCCTTGCCGGTTCCGCGCGGCAGGTCGGGGTCGGAATAGGCGGTGGCGAGGACGACGTTTCCGTCAACCATGAGAGAGTTTTGATACAGTTCGTCGATCGTATGATCGAACGATGCCGGGAGCCCTCGGGAGATCGGGTGGTCAACGTCCGTCTGCTTGACGGTGAACTCGTGCTTGGGGCCGTGGAATCCCTGGCTGCGCCAGCCACCGGCAATCATGCGCTCATATTCGGCCCAGTTTGGATCGGCGAAAGCGCTGGAGGCGAAGTGGTAGACGACCAGGCCGGTGCCACTCTTGACGGCGTTGAGCAGGGCCTCCTTGTTCTCGTCGGTCCACTCGGTTTCGGAGGTGGCGTTGTCGGTCTGACGATAATTGAGGAGCAAAACGTCATACTTGGAAAGGTTGTCTTCGGTCAGATCCTTGGCGGGCGTGGTGGTCACATCGACCTTGATCCGGCCACCTTCTTCGAGGAAGTCCTTGATAATGGGTGTGGTTTCCTGCCAGGCGTGGCCGCGATGGTCGCCCGTGATGATCAGGCACGAGATCGAATCGTCCTGAGCCAGGGCGGGTTTGGCCGCGGCAAGGGCGAACAGGCTGAAGCAGACGAGGGCGAAGCGTCGAGTCATTGGTGGTCAACTCCCAGTCTCGATCGATCGTTCGGGTCTTGAGAACTCGCCATCGGCCGACCCCCGGCCGAGGCCCCTTTGATTCCGAGTCGATCGTCGATCCCCAGCCTATCGCTTGATCGGCCGCGATGCGACGGGGAGGCGACGAGCTTCGAAGGGGAATCGAAGGTGACGTGAGGATGGAGGCGTCACCGAGGGTCGGGGCGGCGTTCGTAGAATCGGCTGAGGGACCAGAGCCGTCGGACCTGATGCGAGACGATCATCGCGGTCACCAGCAGCGACGCAACCACAATATTGAGAAAGACGTTGGGTTGAGGGCCGTTGAGGATGAGATGTTCGAACCAGATCAAGGCATAGCCGAGCGAGGCCAGTCCTGCCGTCAGCCAGACCAGCCAGTGGCGGGACCAGAGCCCCGAGGCGACGACCAGCATGGGATAGCCGATCACCAAGCCACTATCGGCGGCATCGAGCAGGCGGAGCGCGAGGGTCAGCGCGGTCACGTCGACGACGATCCAGGCGGGCCAGAGGCGTTCGGGACGCTCCGATCGACGGGCGACGGTTTGAATGAGGATGGCGGAGGCCATCCAGAGCAGTTCGAGGCTCGTGATCTGAAGGTGCAAGAGAGGCTTGCGTTCGGCCGGGGCATGGGCAAGGTAATTGGCCTGGGTGAGCAGCGTGATACTGCCGATCGCGACCAGGCGGAAGACCAGTTCCGGCTCACGACGAGCCCAGCGCCGGAGCCGGCCGAGCGGGCCGACCCGGCCGGCAGATATCGGTTCGCCTCGGAGGAAGTGTTCCAGGTCTTCGGCCACCGCCTTGGCCGAGGGATAGCGGCGCTCGGGGTCGATTTCCAGGCAGCGAAGGCAGATGGCTTCCAGAGCTCGGGGGACACCGGGATTGAGCCGACGGGGGGGATCAGGTTCTCGCTCGCTGATTTGAACGAGCGTTTCCATCGGAGAGTCGGCCCGGTGAGGAGGACGGCCGGTGAGCATGGCGTAGAGGATCGCTCCCAGACCATAGACATCGGTGCGAGCGTCGATCGGTCCGGCCTGGGCCTGTTCGGGGGCCATGTACTCCAGGGTGCCGACGATGGCTTCGGGACGGGTCAGACCCTCTTCCGATCCGGGACCAAGACACTTGACCAGCCCGAAATCGGTGATGTACGGCGTCCGCTGCTCGATCGGGGTGTCGGCATCGCCGTCAAGCAGGATGTTGCCGGGCTTCAGATCACGGTGGACGAACTCGAGTTGGTGGGCGTGGTGGACGGCTCGGGCGATTTGAAGGAGCAGATCCGCCACCACTCTGGGCTGCTCGCGCAAGAGCGGGATGACCCGGGAAAGATTCCCCCCTTCGATCAGCTCCATGCTGAAGTAGTGCTCGCCGTGCGAGCAGCCGACGTCGAAGATCCGGACAATGTTCGGGTGCCGCAAACCGGCCACCGCCTCGGCCTCGATCCGAAACCGTCGGGCCTCGTCGTCGGTCGCCAGCCGACCAACCCTCATGACCTTTAACGCAACCAGGCGGTTGAGACCCTTCTGCCGGGCCCGATAGATGACCCCCATCCCCCCCCGACCGAGTTCGTCGAGGAGTTCATATCCGGCGATCGACATGGGCTGGGTTACGCAAAAGGCCTCGGCGACGAGGGAGGCCTCGGCCGGGAACCGAGATCGGTAGTCTGCTTCGACCGGCTTCTCACCACGCTCGCGGCGCAGTTCCACCTCCAGGGCAATCAATTCTTGAAGCAATACGCGGCGCTCGTGGCCCTCGACTGCGGCCAGAAACGATTCCATCGAGGGGCGGCATCCGGATCGCCAGTCCGCCTCGAATCGCTCGCAGGCATCGTTGACGAACCGCGCGCGATCAATCGAGAGGGTCGGTTCCGGATGGAGCTGGGTTTCCGCGTTGCTCATCAGAATGTCCTATGGGATTCATGTGGCTTATTCGGCATTTCAAAGCAGCAGAACCTTCAACACAAAGTTCACTCAGGTTCAATTTCATCGTCGAGATCTGCCGAGCGGTGCGATTCCCAGATCTTGCGGATCAGGTCGAGCCGTCGGGCGACGGTGCGGCGGGCGCAGCCGAGACGATCGGCGATCTCGTCGTTGGTCAGACCTTCCAGACGCCAGACGGCGACGTGGCGGAGATCGTCGTCACCGAGTTGGTCGAGCAAGAGTTCATACGCCTCGGCGACCATGGCCGCGAACTCGGGAGATGGTTCAGAACCGGCGAGCTGGTCGAGCAACAGGCGGTCGTCGTCGGCCCCGGGGCTCTGAACGGTGTCGAGGCGCAGGTATTCGCCCCCGCGTTTCTGAGCCCGCCGGCGCTGGGCCTGCGCTCCGGCCTTGCGAGCGGTGATGACGACCAGGAGCCTCCAGAGGTCGTCTCGATCGCCGAGCAAAGGGAATCGGCCCCGGGCGGCTCCGGCGCAGAAACTGTCGAAGGCGCTCAGGGCGGCGTCTTCCTCGTCCTCGTCGGCTCCTCGGCGACGGCTGGAGGCAAGTTTCTGTCGGGCCAGGCGGACCAGCCGATCGAAGTAGCGTTCCCAGAGGGGCTGAGCGGCCTCGGGGTCGCCGGCCTTTAACTGGCCGATCCATTGGGAGACCGACCCGCGATCGTCGTCGCTGGGGGGGATGGACGTCATGAGCCTCGCCTCTGGGTCGATTCGATCGGCAAGCCTTTGAGAGCCGCGCTGCCGATCGGGTGTGATCCACGTATTCTCGTCCGATGACACGGACGGGTCCAGGGAGTTCTTGTCAGGATGACGAGGGGGGCTTGGGAGCAGGTCCTATGAACGCTTCGGGATGCGAGGAGGCCCAGAGGGACAGACGACGGGTCGCCCCGGTGCGGGGCAGGGCGTCGAGTTCGGCAGTCGAGAGCCAGGCAACGGCCGAAAGGCCAGGGCCGGGGGTCGGGGAGCCGTCGATCGGGGTTGCGGCAATCGCTGACAGGCTGACGCGATGCTTGGTCACGGCGTATCGGATGGTCTGCACGGGCGGGCCGAGTGCCAGGGACACGCCCGTCAGGGTGCGAACGCGGTGGTCGAGCGGATCGGTGAGCCCTTCGCCGGAGCCCCGGCCGGCGGGATCGACCCCGGATTGATGAACGGTCGGGAACTCCCAGAAGCCTTCCCAGAGGCTCCCCGCAGCACGCTGGACGACCAGGAACCGGCCCTGAGCGTCGATGGCCAGCACGCACGTTTCCGCCACCTCAAGCGGCGGCGTCGGCGTCGAGCGTTTCGGCAAGTCGTCCTGAAGCCCGTGACGGCGGGCGAGGCAGGCATCGGCGACCGGGCAGGCCAGGCATCGGGGGGATCGGGGGGTGCAGACGGTCGCGCCGAGGTCCATGATTGCCTGATTAAACCGGCCGGCGTCATCCGGGGGGACGAGCCGGGCGGCGGCCTGCCAGAGCCGGGTCTGGGAGGTTGGGGAGCGGAGGTCGTCGGCCCATCGGAGCCATCGGGCGAGGACGCGCTGGCTGTTCGCCTCCAGAATCGGCTCGGGCAGGTCGAAGGCGATCGAGGCAACGGCGCCGGCGATGTAGCGTCCGACGCCGGGAAGCCGCCGCAGTGCGTCGGGGTCGCCGGGGACCTGGCCATCATGTTGCTCGACGATCGCCCGAGCCGCCTGGTGAAGCAAGCGGGCCCTTCGGTAGTAGCCGAGCCCCTCCCAGGCCTTGAGTACGTCGGCCTCGTCGGCCGAGGCGAGGGCCTCGGGGGTCGGGAACCGGGTCAGGAACCGCTCGAAGAACGGGCCGGCGGCGGCGACGGTGGTCTGAACGAGCATGACCTCGGCGACGAGGACCTTGTAAGGGTCGCGGTCGCGTCTCCAGGGCAGGTCAGCGCGGCCTTCGCGGTCGTACCAGTCGAGCAGGGCCCGACGGACGGTCACAAGCCAGGAGGGATCGAGGTCGGGAGCCAGGTTCTCCGAACCGCTCGATTCCGGTTTGGAGCGTTGGTTTTGTTGTGATCGGCGCATCAAGACAAATCCCTGTTTTCGGAACTTCACGTCAAACGCTTCTCATCCGAGACCGAACGCCTGCGGCAGTGTTCAGGTCGGGCGGTAGTCCGGGGGAGTGTCAGGCGAGTGGAAGGGTGGGAAAAAACGGGTCCAGATGCGGATATGGCAAAATTCGACGATCAATCGGATTTTTCTGAAGACGGGGCGGTGTCTGTGTCGTAAATCTCAGGTACAGGACGTGATGAGTCATCGTGGAAAGAGCCAAAAAAAGACAAGATTTGGAAAATCGTCCAGAAACCGGCAATAAAAAGCAGCTAATCGGCAAACTTTTCCTTGACGGCCCAGATTCTGGGGTCATAGTTGAGGTGCAGGGAGGTGAGCGTTCGGGCGGGCGGCCGAAGCGGACTCGATGACGAGCGCACGAGTTGGCCGCTGTGTCCCGAGGGAGTTTGCCGAAGCTGGCAACAGATCTCACCGGAACATTCCACGATGGTATTCTCCATGACCGACTCGCTCTCCGGCAATGCGACTGCCGGCGAGGTGGGGCGCTTGTTTGGCCTCGATGTCGAGGCAAGACCTGATCACGCTCCCGTGACCGATTTCCGGCGGCTGGTCCGCTTGGTCCATGATAATGAGCGGCTCCTGGCGGAGCTGGAAACCGTTCGAACGAAGATCCGGCAGGCCTGGGTTTACTTGTCGGAACCAGGGAGCAATCCGGCCCTGGCGATGACACACCTGGAACGGCTTCGGATGAAGCGTTCGGCATTGCTGGCGCACCTCAGGTCCAACCGCATTGAAGCGCGGATTCTGATGGGCAAGGCACTGCCGAACGATGAATCCATTGAATTAAATTAATTGCAACATGTTTCTCGTCCTGAGACTTCAACTTGGCACATTCTACTGACGGAGAGACGCCGTGTACCAGGAGAAACCCCGCAAGCAACGCCCTCCGCTGACGGAAGATCAGCAGCGGCTGGCTGTGAAGTACTTGCCGATGGCCCGATCCTTGGCCCGACCGTTCAAGGATCAGTTCCCCGACATCTGGGAGGAGTTCGAGTCGGCGGCCTGCCTGGCCCTGGTCGAGGCGGCCCGAGCATTCGAACCGAGTCGAGCCGTGAAATTCTCGACCTTCGCCCGGCAACGGATCTCGGGAGGTCTGCGAGACGTGCGCCGCGAGCGCATTCTGCGAAGCCGGAACGAATGCCAGTTGGCCGACGGAGCCGAAAGCGGCTATTCGATGATCGCCGAGTTCCCCGGTCAAGGGGAGCCGATCGGCGCCGAGATGGAGGCTGTTGAGGCCGTCGAAACCTGGCTGAAGAAGCTCCCTCGCCAGCATGCCGAGACCTGCCGGATGATCTATCTGGAAGAGAAGACCCACGCCGAGGTGGCTGAACGGCTGGGGTTCTCTCCGTCTCGAATCACCTACATCCACCTTGAGGCGCTGGCGATTCTTGGTGGGACCTGGACGCCGGGCTCCCGCCCGCTTCCGCCCGCCCCCCGACGACGCGGACGACCCCGTCGGGCCATTGTTGCCTGAGGATCGAAGGTTCTTGTTTCCAGGCCGGTCGCAAGGCGCGACGGTTGGGATCGCTGTCTGAGCACGTTTTCGGTTTTTCAAAAACGCTTTCGAATAAACGTCGAACGTACCTGGATTTTCAGACCTGGTTTCGATCATCTTGGAAGACAAAGGACAAAACCATGTTGGTCTTGAAGCGCAAAGAGGGTCAGTGGGTCGAGATCATTCACCGCTCTGGAGACGTGATCCGGCTTCGTGTTTACGACATTCAGGCTGCCGCCGGGGTGCCCAGCCGTACCAATCTCGCCTTCGACGACGCCGCGAGGAACTTTGAAATCCGACGACCCGAGCGACGGATGCCCACGCCGAAACCGGAGGCGACCGAACACCCCGAGCCCGAGGTTGAACCCCCGCTGGTCCTTGTCGCGGAAGCCGCGGTTGCCATCGATCCCGAATTGGGATTGAGTCACGAAGGAGCCATGCAGGAGGTTACGATCGAAACCCACTGATCTCGGTTCAAGTCCTCTCGATCATTCCAACCCGTCTCTCAACCACAGACCCCCGCATCGACCCGGAACCGGGACGGTGCGGGGGTCGAGCGTTGGGTACGGGACCGAGAATCGCGGCAAAAGGAAGCCGGTTCGTCGCCGATCAGGCCGGTGGTGGGAACAGGGCGACATCGCGGAGCGGGAGGACCTGGGAGAAGTCGTCGCGCTCGACGGCGGCCACGAAGCGGCGGAGGACGAGTTCGAGATGCTCGGTCAGTTCGGAGTGACGCTCCGAGACGTCGTTTTGATCCCAGCGATCTTCGGGTTTGCGGTACAGCTCGACGGAACGAGGAGGGTCGTCGGGGTCGGCCTCGATGGGAAGAATGAGGTGCCAGTAGTGGGAGCGGAGGGCGAACTCCTCGACATCCATTCCCATGCAGGCGAAGTCTCGGAGCTTGGTGACCCGTCCCTGGATCAAGGCGAGCAGGTCGTGCCCGTGGATCGAGGGTTGCTCGGTGTCGAACGGGGAGGCATCGGCGTCGAGCGCCGAGAGGATCGTCGGGAGCAGGTCCACCGACTGGACGATCGCCTGGTGCCGCGATCCTCCACGATCGCCTCCCGGCAGGCGGATGATTAACGGCGTGTGGACGAGTTCCTCATAAAGCCAGGGACGGAAGCGGCGGACGAAGCCGTGTTCGCCGAGCGGTTCTCCCTGGTCAGACGTGAAGATGATGAGGGTGTCGTCGAGCCGGCCGAGGCGTTTCAGGTGGTCGAACAGGACGCCAAGCTGGCGATCGAGCGCGGTGACGGCCCCGGCGTAGGTCCGGCGGAGGCGGTAGAGTTCTTCCTCAGAGATCACCTCGCCGACGGGGCCGGGGGGCACGTCGATCAAGGTGGCGACCTCGTCAAGGAACAGGTCCTCGCCGTCGTCGTCCGCTTCGGGCTCGTCGTCGATCAGGTCCCCTTCGTCGCCGGCCTCGAAGTCGTCCGGCTCGACGGCGACGTAGCGGTCGCGGTCGGCGGGGGGAGGGTCCCACGGGCCGTGGGGGCTGAACAGATCGAGCCAGAGCAGGAAGGGAGACGTGGTGTCGGCCGAGCGGTCGAGCCAGTCGATCGCGGCCCGAACGGCGCGGCCGGAACCGGCGTTTTCCTCGGTATTGAGCTTCAAGGCGGTTCGGTTGCGGAGGTACTGCTCCCAGCGGAGGGTCCAGAGTTCCCGGTCGGGATCGTCGTCGGGAGGCAGGCGGAGGCCCGGCTCGTCGGCGATCGAGACGCCGGAGGCGCGGGGGTCGTCGGGCAGGATGTACGGGTCGTATCCTTCCCCTCGGATCCAGACGACCTCATCAAACCCTCGGCCGAAGCCGTGCCCGGCCTGGCGGAGCATGGGCACGTCGGAAATCAAGGCCGATCGAACGCCGCGATCATACAGCAGATCGGGCAGGATCGGTTCGTCGGCGCGGAGGGGAGTCCACCCCTGGTCGGGGTCGGGGAAGCCGTAGCGCCCGGTCCACCAGCTGCGACGGGTCGGCAGGGTGGTGAGGTTTTCGGGGTAGTGGTGATCGAAGACCACCCCCTCGCTCGCCAGGCGATCGAGGTTCGGCGTCTCGATCCAGGGGTTCCCGTACGGACCAAGGAACCCGAGGTGCAGACCATTGCAGGCGATGACGATGACGTTCATGCCGACGATTGTAGCGTCTTCCCCCGATCCGAGCGAAGAGGGCTCGGGCCGGTCGACCACGATCGTTGCCGAGGGACCACGATCCGGGACGATCGACCGCGAGGGGCTCCGGAAGACGATCGATCGCGGCCAGGATGGCTCGGCTCAGGCGTTTTCCTCGATCCGTTCGGTTGGAAGCTCCGAGAGATCGACCGGAGGCAGGAGGTCTCCTCGGGCGAGCGCGTCGATCACCGTTCGAGGGGCGTCGTTGACCCGGTCGCCGAGGGCCTGTTGGAGGTCGGCCGTCAGCGCGGTGATGGCCTCCTTGCGGGGCAAGTTCAGGTAGTCGGAAACCTGGATCGGCGGGCGGATCTCGATGTCGGCCCTCGATCCGAACTTCAGGAGGCGATCCGAATAGTTCAGGCGAATCGGCACGATCGTCAGGCGGTTGGCTCCCAGTTTCTCCTGCACCTGGAGCGAGATCCAGGCGGCCCCCGGCTTCAACGGGTGAACCTCGCCCGGAGGCAATCGGAAGATATTCCCCTCGGGAAAGATGACGAGCGACTGGCCCGATTCCAAAATCTCGCGGCAATGCTTCAGGGCCCCGGGGGTCGGGCGGTTGGTGTTGATCGGGAAGGCTCCCAGGCGACGGACGAACCAGCCTTGCAGGCCGTGGGCCACCTCGTTGTGGGAGGTCAGGAAGCGGAGCGATCGGAATTTCGGAGCCTTCCGAGCGGCTTCGTAGAG
Source organism: Tautonia marina (assembly GCF_009177065.1). NCBI lineage: Bacteria > Pseudomonadati > Planctomycetota > Planctomycetia > Isosphaerales > Isosphaeraceae > Tautonia > Tautonia marina. Next base: position 99,846 of record NZ_WEZF01000023.1, on the reverse strand, counting down.
CATCAACGTGTCCGACCGCGTGCGGTGCGTCGGGGCGAGGATCAAAGGCCCTTTCGACGGCAGGCGGTCGGCGTGATGGACGCGCACCCGAAAATAAAGGCGCAAAAAAAGCCAGTGAATCGGCCAGAGCACCAGAAGCAACCAGGGCGCAACGTAAGATCGGGGCGCATCGACAGCGCTCATCGGCGGTCGGCTCCGTGGCCCTTTGATCGAATCCCCTCGAAGGGGCCCGAGGGCTCAAGAAGGGGGGAGAATGATCAATCTGTACCGGATACTTTACTCTGGGAATCGTCCGGCCGTCAGTGCCAATCGCTGCCTCGAGGGACTTGAGCCCGCACTCCACCGGCTTTCATGGTCGTTGGGAATTGCCTCGGGGCCGAGGGGATTGGCCGTGCCAGGGGCTTGGCAATTCTGTCGATCGCCCGGATCGTGCCGTCGTCGGGCTCGCAGGCTGTCGCCAGGAGATTCCAAGCCGATCGAGGATGACCGTCGGCCTCGCTTGCTTCACCCCCGACCATGCTCTAGAATGGCTGAGTGATTCAACGGCGGAAGCCGTGTCGGGATTGCCTGCCAGGCGCGGCGTCGAGCGGACACCTACTGACGGAGCGACCACCGCACCCGTGTTGAAAGACGGTGGCACATCGTTCGACCGGACATCACCCGAATTCGGATCGGAACTCCGACTGGCATTCGTCGGCTCGAGGTTCCGAGCGTGCTCTGCCCGCCGGAAGCATCGGCGGACTGGTCGCGTGTTCGTACCCTCTTTCCCTGACGCGATGCGACGAAAGGATCATGTATGCCCACGGGTAAGGACAGCAGCGGCGGCTCGGGGGGCAACGGCGGCGGGCGTCGCGGCGGCGGAACCGGGGGAGGCCCCACCGGACCAGGCGGCGGCAGCAACGGCGGCACCAACCGGCGCAATGCCTACTGCTCGTTCTGCCGAAAGAGCTACCGAGACGTCGGCCCGCTCGTCGAAGGCCCCGGAGATGTCTACATCTGCGGCGAATGCATCGAGCTTTGCCAGTCAATCCTCGACCAGGAACGCAAACGGCGAGGGGTGCCCAAGGCCCTCTTTACCGACATCCCGGCCCCCCGGGAAATCAAGGAACAGCTCGACCAGTACGTCATCGGTCAGGACCGCGCGAAGAAGGTCCTCTCCGTGGCTGTGCACAACCATTACAAGCGGCTTGTGCTGGGCGAGGAAGGGGGGAGCGAGGTTGAGCTCGACAAGTCGAACATCCTCCTGATCGGCCCGACCGGCTGCGGCAAGACCCTGCTCGCCCGGACCCTGGCCCGCATCCTCAACGTGCCGTTCGCCATCGGCGACGCCACCACGTTGACCGAGGCCGGCTACGTCGGCGAGGACGTCGAGAACATCCTCTTGAAGCTCCTGCACGCGGCCGACTTCGACCTCGAAGCCGCGCAGCGAGGCATCATCTACATCGACGAGATCGACAAGATCGGCAAGACCTCGCACAACGTCTCGATCACCCGAGACGTCTCCGGCGAAGGGGTGCAGCAGGCCCTCTTGAAGATGCTCGAAGGGACAATCGCCAACGTCCCACCCCAGGGGGGCCGCAAGCACCCCGAGCAGCAGTACATCCAGATGGACACGTCGAACATCCTGTTCATCTGCGGCGGGACGTTCGTCGGCCTCGATAACCTGATCGCCCGCCGCGTCGGCCGCAAGACGATCGGCTTCGGCGGCCAGACCAAGAGCGAGCACGACAACGAAATCGGCTCGTTGCTCGACAAGGTCACGAGCGACGACATCCTCGAATTCGGCATGATTCCCGAGTTCGTCGGCCGATTGCCGGTCATCTGCCCCTTGCAGCCGCTCGATGTCAGCGCCCTGGTTCAGATTCTGACCGAGCCCCGCAACGCCCTGGTCAAGCAGTACCAGAAGCTCTTTGAGATGGAAGGGGCCGAGGTCGAGTTTACCGAGCTTGCCCTGGCCGAAATCGCCAAGCGGGCCAAGGAGAAGGACACCGGAGCCCGAGGCCTCCGGTCGATCGTCGAGGAAATCATGCTCGACATCATGTTCGACCTGCCCGACATCGAGGAAAAATCTCGATACGTGGTCACTCCCGAGGTCGTTCGCAAGGAACACAGCCTGTTCGATCGATCGGCCCCCTTGAGTTCAGCCAAGGCGTCGAAGTCGGACTCCTCGACCGACTCGGAAAGCGAGGACGACGCCGCCGAGCGGAAGAAGGAAAGCGCCTGAGCGATCGGACAGAATCGAAGTCCACAGGGGACGCGAATCGGCTGGTCCGATTCGCGTCCCCTTTTTTTTCCTTGGTTCTTGCGATGGCGATGACGTCGTTCGGCCGAGTGTTGCCGATCAGCGCCGACCGGGGGGCAGGCTGTCGCGTTCGATCTCCTTCTCGACGTGGGCGAGGTCCTCGTCCTTGCCGGCGATGAGGATGGTGTCGGAGTCCTTCAAGGGGGCGTCGGGATCGGGAATCGGGATCATCTCGTCGCGCAGCATGTCGTGCACGGCGATGACCGAGAGGCGGTACTTGCGGGGCAATTCCAGTTGCCGCAACGACCGGCCGATCCAGCTCGTGGGAACGGCCAGCTCCTGGATGCTCAGGGTGGTTCCCATCCGAATGTAGTTGAGAATTCCCCGGCTGGCGATCCGGGTCGCCAGACGAAGAGCGCTCTCGCGCTCGGGGAAGATCGACTCGGTCACGCCGATCTTGTCCATGACCCTCGCGTGGTTGAGTGAGATCACCTTGACGAAGATGTCCTCGACCTTCAAGTCCTTCATGGCCATCGTGGCGAGGATGCTGGCCGTGATGTCGTCTCCGGTGGAGACGACACCGACATCGGCCTTCTCGGTCCCGAGACGCTTGAGAGTCTCGATCTGGCGGCCGTCTCCCACGGCGGCCGTGTTCACGTAGGGGGCAATCCGGTCGACGGCGTCCTCGTCGGTATCGACGGCGACGACCTCGTGCCCTTGCTCGTGCAGCTTGGCGGCGATCGTGTGACCGAAATTCCCCAGGCCGACGACGACGAAACGCTTCTTCTCCATCGGAGGCAAGCTCTCTCTTGGGTGGGTCGGATCGAGGCGTCAGCCGATGACGACATCTTCCTGAGCGTATCGGAAATTACCGGGCGATCGATAGGCCGCGACGGTCAGGGCCGAGGCCACAGTGGGCAGGCCGACGCGACCGAGGAACATCAAGACCACCATCGTCAGCCTGCCGAAGCCGCTCAGATCGCTCGTCAGGTTTCGGCTCAGGCCGACGGTGTCAAACGCACTGACGCATTCGAACATGGCGTCGAGGAACCGATCCGGTGGGCTCCCTTCGCTGATGACGATCAGGAGGATGGAGCCGGTCACGAGGGCGAAGCCCAGCACAATCAGACCCACGGCGCGCTGAATGGTTTCTTCCGGCACGGTGCGATTGAGGAATCCGGTCACCCGTTGCCCTCGGATGCGAGACCAGGCCAGCAACCCCGGCAGGGCAACGGTCGTGACCTTCAAGCCGCCGGCCGTCGAGCCGGGAGCCCCGCCGATGAACATCAAGAGGATCGTCAGGAAGCTGGCGCCGGTCGTCATCTCGGCGTAATCGACATTATTGAATCCGGCGGTCCTTGGCGTCACGCTCATGAACAGCGCGTTGATGGGCCGGGCCCAGCCGGGAATGGCGTCGAGCGTGTTGTCCCATTCCAGCACCGCGAAGCCGATCCACCCACCAACCAGGAGCAAGCCGGTCATCATCAGGACGATCTTCGAGTGCAACGACACGCGGAATCCGCGACGCGCTCGCCTGGCCCTGACGTTCATCCACAGTTCTTCGAGCGTCAAGAAGCCGAGCCCGCCGACGACGATCAGGATCATCAACAGGCTGAGCGTGATCGGCCAGGTCTGGAAGCTCATCACCGAATCACTGAAGGTCGAGAACCCGGCATTGCAAAAGGCGCTGATCGAGTGAAAGACCGCGTGCCCGACCCCGGCGAATAGCCCGAACTGAGGGACCCAGACCAGGGCCATCACGACCGCTCCAATGGCCTCGAAGGTCAAGGTAAAGAGGATGACGTGTCGGGTCAGTCCCCGGTAATCGACCGTCGGAACCACCTCGCGGGAGCCGGCGGTGATCGCCTCCTGACGGAGCGACGGACGCCCCCCGAGCGAGGCGATCAGGACCGTGGTGAAGGTGATCATTCCCAGGCCGCCGAACTGAATCAACAGCAAGATCCAGAGCTTCCCCCAGATCGAGAAATACGTCGCCGTGTCCACGACAATCAGGCCGGTCACGCAGACCGCGCTGGTGGCCGTGAACAGCGAATCAATCCAACCCAGCCCCGGATTGCCGTCGGCATAGAAGAACGGAAGCACTCGCAGGCCGAGGGTTCCGATGCCGATGAGGGTCAGGAAGCTGATGATGAAGAGCCACTCGGGGGTGATCTGCTCCCAGACGTTCCAGACCGAAACGCGCCGGGTTCGAGCGGCGGCGTCCAGCTCCCACTTGTAGATGCGACGACGGCGGGCCGGACTCACGGGCGGCAATCCTCCGGCCATTTGCCGGATTGTGGAACGGAGGGTGAGCGGAGAGAGAGCCCCGGCGCGATCAACAGAAACGCCGAGGGGAGAACGCAGGCTTGCGAAGCCTCCGCCTGGAGGAGCGGTTCCCGATCCCCTAAAGGAGGACTACCAGGGGGTGGAAGCCGCAACACGATCACGGGCTCAGGCGAGTCGCGCGGCCACCTCGGCGGCGACGGCGGCGGTGAAGCTTTGGGTCGATTCCTTCCCCCCGAGGTCGCCGGTACGGACCCCCCGGCGGAGTAGGTCGAGCGTGCCGTCCTTGACGGCCTTGCCGACCCGAATCTCACCCAGTTGATACAGCAAAAGCGAGAAGGCAAGGAAAATCGCCGTCGGGTTGGCCAACCCCTTGCCGGCGATGTCGGGCGCTGTGCCGTGCGCCGCGTCGAACAGGGCAACCCGGACCACGGCCGAGGCGTCGAACGCCAGGTTGGCGCTGGCACCGATGCCGAGCGATCCGGCCAGGCCGCAGGCCATGTCCGAGAGAAAATCGCCGTACTCGTTCAGGACGAGAATCACCTGAAACGGCTCGGGCTTCATGATGAGCTTCGCCAGGAGGGCGTCGAACAGCTCGGAGTGGTGGGGAACCTCGGGATACTCGGCAGCCACCGATTCGGCCACGGCCTGAAAGAGGCCGTCGGTGGCCTTCTGGATCGTGTATTTCGAGGCGCTCGTGACGCTCTTGCCGGTCTTTCGGGCGAGGTTGAAGGCATATCGGGCGGCTTCGAGGACCGGCTGGCGTTCAACGATCCGGAGGCTGACGGCGCCGCTATTGCCGATCATCCGGCCGGGGTCGTCGTAGGTCCCTCCGGTGGCGATCCGGATGATATCGACGTCCAGTTCTCGACGAAAGTTGCTGGGGACGCCGGGCAGCGTGTAGACCGGTCGGTGGATGACCGAAAGATTGAGCCGACGCCGAAGGATCTGATTCGGGCTTTCCTCGGCGGTGATCGTCGGGTGCTTCAGGGCGACGCGGTTCGACTCGATCGAGGCGATAGCCTCGTCGTAGATCGCCCCTTTGCGGGCCCTTCGGTTTTCCAGCGACAGGTCGACCGGCTCGAAGTGAAGGTCGATCGGAAGCGCCTCGGCCAGGGTATGGACGGCCTCCGATAGTTCGGGTCCGATTCCGTCTCCCAGCAACTCGGTGACCGTGTACGCCGCTCGCATCGCTCGACGAATCCCCATCCGGCCCGAGTCTTGCGGCAGGGCGTACGCCCCCCGACCGCGACACTGCGGACGCGATTGATCCGAGGATTGTAGAGGAGCGCACAGGGGGCGTCAAACAGTTCGCCCGGACCGGGGGGCGACCTTCGAATCGGGTGACCGATCGCGGCCGGGAATCGGTGCCGGAGGCGCCGACTGAAACGGTCACGACGGGTTGGATGCCCTCGCCTGCAATTCCGGCGACTTGGCATGTGCCGGAGCGTGGGGGTATAATCGAGGGTCATCTCGCGTCGATGGGCGAATTCGGCAATGCCGGGGCTGCTTTCGGCCCGGCCGTCGGCGGCGAGTCTCCCCTTCAGATCAGTCCTCGAACATCGGTCGCCCATCGACCCACACGGAGAGGTCCGATGTCCACCGCCGGGAAAGTCCTGTCGGTTCTGGTTGCCCTGATGATGCTCGTCTCGATCTACTTACTGTCGATGGTTTCCCAGCTCAACCGGAACTGGGGCCGCGGCATCGAGACGGTTTCGGCTCAGATTGAAGAGACCGAGCAGCAGGTGCGCCAGGCCAATGCCGACGCCTACGCGATTCAGAAACAGGTCGTCTCCGAACGACAGATCACCGACTCCCAGCTCCGCTCCCTCAAGCTTCGTGTCGAGGATCTGGAGAACCGGGTCAGCCTTCTCAAGGAAGATCAGGTTCGCCTCCAGCTTCGGCTCGACGACGAGGAAACCCTGCTCGCCCGGACGAACGAAACGATCGCCGGCCGAGAGCAGGAGCAAGCGGAGTTGCAGGCTCGTGTGGATGAGCTGAACACGCTTCGCGATCGCCTTGCCTCAGAGAACGCGGATCGCATGGGGCAGCTCTCAACCCTTCGAGAACGCCTCACGACACTCCTGGCCGAGAATCAGGAGCTGCTCCAGCAAGTTGCCAGTCGGAGCACCGAATCCGAGGCGACCGAGACCACCGAGTAACGTCAACGTCTTCTCCCGATGGGATTTGGATCCGACATTCTGAACGACCTCGAACCTGTCCTGAGGCCCAACGCTTCGCCTGCCGGACCCTTCTCGCTGGACCGGTGGGCGCGGTGCCTGTTCCTCAAGACAGGTTCGTCGGTTTGCCAACCCTGCCGCATTCCCCGAGATGGACCCTGATTGATGGACGAGGAGGGACCTCGCCCAGCATCGGCCGAGAACGCTTCGAACGATCCCGTTTCGGGTGCAACGACCCTGGTTTCGTCGATCGGTGCCGATTCGAAGGCGTCGGGATGGGTTGGATTGATCGCCAATGCCAATTCCGGGGTCGGTGCGGGGCGTGATCGCGTGGCTCGCCTGGTCCAGGCCCTGAAGCGCAAGGGGCTGGAGGCTCGCGTGGCCTGGTCGCCGGCCGATCGACGGCTCATGGTCGAGCAGGCCGAGCAATCCCCCTCGTGCCGGTGTCTGGTGGCCGTGGGTGGTGACGGCACCGTCTCGGCGTTGATTAACGAAAAGCCACGAGTGCCGATCTGTGTCTTGCCCGCCGGGACCGAGAATCTCTTTGCCCGGCACTTCGGCCTCTCTCGACACCCCGAGGAGGCCGCCGAGACGATCGCTCTCGGGCGAGTGATCACCCTCGATCTCGGAGAGGCCGACGGTCAACGCTTCGCCTTGATGGCCGGCATCGGCTTCGATGCCGAGGTTGTGACCCGGCACCATCTGGCCCGGATCGGCCATTCTCAGCGGGTCCGCCCAACCAGTCGGGTGGCCTACGTCGAGCCGGTCCTCCGCGCGAGTTTCGAATACGAATTCCCGACCCTGACAGTTCGGGTCGAGGACCCCGAGCCTCCCGAGGTCTTCTCCGGGTCGATTGCCTTCGTCTTCAACCTGCCCAGCTATGCCCTCGGCCTGCCGATCGCTCCAACGGCCCGAGAGGATGACGGCCTGCTCGATCTGGTCGTCTTCCGAGACCCCGGCCCGCTGGCGGCCTTGCATTATCTCTGGCTCATTTTCCGAGGCTTGCACCTGGATCGCCCGGGCGTCTGGCACCGTCGGGTCCGTCGCGTTTCGGTTTCCTCCGACGTGGCGGTGCCGGTTCAGCTCGACGGCGACCCCAGCGGGAAGATTCATCCCAGAACCCCGACCCCCTGGGCCGCTCGGGTGCTGCCCCGCGCTGTCTCGCTCCTGGTGCCCGAACGCTATTCCAGTACCAGTGCGAGGCTCATCTCCTGAGGGCGTTCGAGGTCGCTCCTTGCGGCATCGGTGGCGGGGGCACCAGGGGAATGGGCGGAGGAGGCCGGAAGGCTCGGAACAGGCCCCGGAGCCCTCGATGCTGCGGAATGGGCGGCTGCCGGATCGTTACGGCAGGGCCGGCCTCATCAAGCGCGAACGCCGCAGTTGAACGAGGGGCCGGCGTCCAGGGCTCCTCCACGTCCGAGGATCGTTCGGGGAGAATGACGGGGGCGTTCGAAAACCCGAGGATCGTGTCCGAGATGACCGGCGGTTCGGGGGCCTGATCCCCCTGTTCGATCGTCGAGGGGCCACCCGTGCCTGCAACGGGCTTCGCTCCGGAATCGGTGGCAGGCTGCTCCGATCTCCAGGGCTCGTGGCTGCGATAGCGTTCGAGCAGCGGGCCAGGGTTGAAGGTGTCGGGCAGTTCCTCCATCGGCCGGGCGATTAGAGGCTCGGCCGTGGTGTCTCGCTCAAACATCGGCGAGACGGGAACCGACTCCGGGATCAGAGGCGAGAGGATCGTCGGGTCGAAGTCCGGCGGCGGCCCCGGAATGGGAGGAGGCACCACCGGCTCCTCGATGACGGGCGTTCCCGTCCGGATGGTTTGCGAGTCGAAGGGGGCAAAGTGGCTTTCCGAGGCGTCCGAGGTCCTCGGTTCCGGAGCAGGGAGGGTAATCACGGCGGGTGCTGCCGATTCGTTCGGAAACTCGATCATCAGGCGGATCGGGGCCGACGACGATCCCCCATCGAGGACGGTCACGACCGCCGCCGACGGGGCCGGTTCCTGAGCCTTCGGCGCGGGGGGAGGGTTTTCGATCGCAGGGGAACCACCGGGATGAACCCCCGACGATGAGGGAGGAGCCTGGCCGGGAAAGGAACCGCCCAGCAGCAGCACCCAGCCTCCCACGACCACGAGCGTCGGCAGAACGAGCGGATGATGAAGGAGCGGAATCGCCCCGGATCGGGTTTGGGAATCACTCATCGCTCGTCCTTGGGCATCGAGGGGCCGTCTGTGGTCGGACTCGTCGTTCCCTCCATCGGGAGGATCGGAATCAACGATCGCAAGGATGAAATGCTTTGCGGTAATTGGCGCGATGGTACGGGCTTGGGGGTCGCGTGCCGAATTGCTTCTTCGACCCCGGTCCCCTGCGGTCAGGCCGCCCCTTGCTTGGCCGCGGTGGCACAGGTGGGAAGGATGAGGGTGAAGGTCGATCCTTTGCCGGGACGGCTCTCGGCCCGAAGCCGACCCTGATGAGCCTCGACGATCTCCCGGCAGACAGGCAATCCGAGGCCCGTTCCGCCAAGTCCCGAGGCGTCGGGCCCGGTCTTGGTTGTGAAGAAGGGTTCGAAGATGCGCCGAAGGTCGCCGGGGGCGATTCCGGTGCCGGTGTCGGCGACCGAAAGCTCGGCGCGGCGGCCGCTCGTGTCCGTGCCGACCCGGATACTCAGGGTACCCCCGTCGGGCATCGCCTGGCGGGCGTTGATGACCAGATTGAGCAAGACTTGCTGAATCTGGGCCGGATTGGTCCGGGAGTGGGGTCGGCCGTCGGCGTGATAGTCGAGGGCGATCCGATGCTTCTGCAGATCCTTGGTCACCAGAAGCAGAACCTCATCGGTCAGGCGGACCAGGTCGGTGATGCTCTTGCGGTCGGCCCGAGGACGGGCCAGGCCCAGGATCCCGCCGGCAATGGCGGTTGCCCGGTTGGCCCCTTCCAGGATCTTCTGGAAGGCGCGGTCGCGGTACTCCGGGTCCTTGCTCCGCTGGCCGAGCTTGGCGTAATTCAGGACCGGCATCAGGGCGTTGTTCAACTCGTGGCAAACGCTCCCGGCCAGCACTCCCAGCGCGCTGACGCGCTGCAACTCAACCACCTGTCGGCGGAGGGCCTCGACTTCCTCCCGCAGCGCAGCCGGATCGTTCGACGGCCCGGAAGACCGGTTCGATGGCGATGGCGACGGCATGGCGCGTTCCCCCTCAGCTGGCCGACGAGCCCCCTCGACACTGCATGTACCTGGGGTTCTATCGGCACCGGATGGGGCGATTGTTCAGCCGGGACGGATTGCCCGGACCAATCGGCCGTCGATCGTGCTCTCCTTCATCATGCCCGAATTGACCGGAAGGGACCGCCTCGTGAGCCGATCGCCGCCGGTCGATTCGGGTCGGGAACCGTTGATCAGGGGGTTTCGGCCTCGGCCTCGCCGGCGGCAGGCTCCTCGGTGGGAGACGCTGGTTCCGCTTCGCCTGCTACCTCCGCTTCATTCGCCTCATCCGCCTCGACGGCGGTTGGATCGAACGGAGGGGGAGGGGGGCCGAACGGATCTTCAAAGACCAGGGCGTTGGCCCGCAGCAGGTTGCCGACCGACTGGGGAGTGGTATTGCTCCGGGAGTAGGCGAAGACGGCCCGATTGTCCTCTCCCTTGGCCTCGTAGAGCATGCCGAGGTTCGCATCGGCGCCGAGGCGAAGCAGGGTGGCCGGGCGTCCCCGAACGGCTCGGACTCCGGTGGGAGGGAGCTTCAAGGCCTGTTCGAACAGGTTAATCGCCTGCTCCGGCATCGAGTCGTCGAGCTGAGCGAGGCCGAGGAAATAGGTTGAGAACAGGTCGATCGACTCCTGGATCTCCTGGCGAAGCTCGGCGGGAATCTGCGAGGCCTCGGCCATGGCGCCCACCCGGCGGAACCGTGCTCGGGTGAAATCCTGCTTCGCATCGGCCAGGTCGCCGCGAAGCTGTCGGAGTCGGGCTCCCAGCAATGGGAAATCCGGGCTGAAGTAGAAGTTGACGAACTGGATCGCCCGAACGTACGCCGGGTCGTTGAACAGGGCGTACTCGACGTTCAACGGCAGATCCCACAGCTCGACCGTGTCGAGCCGATCGCCGAGGGCCGAGGTCCAGGCGTCTCGCTGCTCGACCGGGTCTCGGTAAAGGACCATCCGGTTCGCTCCGGCCAGGTCGTTCTGCAAGAGCCGCATCCTGGGGGCGAAGTAGCCCCGGCTGGAGTCGAGGTAAACCCGGACCGTGTCCAGGTTGGCCGCCTCGGTGGCGTAAGGAATCGCAGGGGAGGGCAGGTCGAGCCGATCCAGCACGATCGGCTCGGTCGCGGCCTGTTCCAGCGTGGCGATTCCCTGGCCGTCGGGGCCGGGAATGGCCAGGCCGATCCGGGTGTCGAACAGGTACGGGGTGCCGTCGATCAACGCGGCGCAGGTCCAGTAGTACGGTTCCTCGGCATCGGCGACCGGATAACCGAGCATCGCCACGTCGACCCCGATCTGTCGGCAAAGGGCCATGAACGTCCACGAGCGATCGGCCCACAGGTCGCCCGGAATCTCCGAGCCGAAGCCGCGGATGATCACGTCGTAAGGCCGAGCGGGCACCGGGTTGATTCCCTGGGCCACCAGCGCCTCAGGCATCGGGCCTTCGGGGGGCACAAGCTGGACGTTGTACATTGTCCAGTCGAAGATCCGTTGGACCCGGTCGAGCATCGAGCCGGGCCCGGCGACCCGAGCCGCGATGTTGTGGTAGAGCAGGCAGTCTTCAATATGCCTCGCATCCTTCTGCTCGAAGGCTCGGGTTCCGAAATCGCTGGTCTGGAAGGGTGAGTCGGCCAGTTGCTCTTCAAGGTACGCTCGGGCGGTGTCTGAGAGTTGGAAGTCGCTGTCAGGGTTGGACTTGAAGTAATTGTTCAGGTTCTCGGTGGCGATCTTGATGTTCTGGCCACCGGGCGTCAGTGCGGCACGTTCGAGCAAGGTCACGACGTTGCGGAGCAGGGCCTCGCGCATCTCGGGATCCATGCCGACCCCTCGAAAGGCGTTGATCCCCTGGCCCGCCTGACCATCGGAGCGATCCGCTCGGCCAGGATCGCGCGTGGCTCCGGTGATCGGGCGAGGGGGGGCCTCGTTGCCCCCACAGCCAAAGGTCATTGCGCCGAGGATCAGGGCCAGCCCGATCGGGAGGAATTGCCAGCGGGATGATCGCCTTCGCACGGGGGTCGCTCTCCGGGTGCGTCGTCGCGTGGTGCGGACTTGGATGGAGGGAACATTCGGTTCGACGGGGCACGAATCACCGATGCTCACGCATCTCGGATCCGCAAAAGACCCCTCCATTGTGACCGATTTCGGGCCGCTCGGCGAGTTATGCCTGGATGAAGGCGGTGAACTCGCCCTGCTGATGATTTCAGCTACGCGGTTCGAGGCTCGAAGGTTCGAAGCCTGTCCAGGCTTTGAGTCATTCCTCGATGGCGGCTCGAATGCGAAGACAGATGCGGATCAACGGCTCCAAATCGTCGAGCCGAAGCGCGTTCGGCCCATCGGAAAGCGCCTCCTCGGGCTTCGGGTGCACCTCAAGAAACAGGGCGTCGCATCCGGTGGCGACTGCGGCTTTGGCCAGGTAAGGAACCATCTCCCGCTCTCCGCTCGTGACCCCCTGGCCGGCGCTTGGCAACTGGACCGAGTGGGTCGCGTCGAAGACCACCGGGGCGCCGGTCTTCTGCATGATCGGGATGGCCCGGAAGTCGTTGACCAGCCGTCCGTAACCGAAGGTCGTTCCCCGCTCGGTCAGCAGGACCCCGGAGGCCCCGGCCGCCTGAAGTTTGGCGACGACGTGTTCCATGTCCCAGGGGGCCATGAACTGCCCCTTCTTGACGTTGACCGCCCGCTTCGTCTCAGCGCAGGCAATGAGCAGGTCGGTTTGCCGGGCAAGAAAGGCCGGAATCTGGAGCAGGTCGACGACCGAGGCGACCGGCTCGGCCTGGATCGACTCGTGAACGTCGGTCGTGACCGGCAATCCGGTCGCGCGTTTGATCCGCTCGAAGGTCCGCAAGCCTTCGTCGATGCCTGGCCCTCGGAAGCTCCCCTTCGACGTGCGGTTGGCCTTGTCGAACGAGGCCTTGAAGACGACCGGAATGCCCAGGTCGTCGCGGAGTTTCGCCAGTCGCTCGGCGATCCGATCGGTCAGGTCGCCCGGCTCGATCACGCAAGGCCCGGCGATCAGGGCCAGGGGCTGCCCCCGGCCGATCCGGCTGGGGCCGATAGACACGGGATTCTCAGGAGGGCTCACGGGGCGAGTCCTTTCTCGATCGAGCGATCGGACGCGGCCTTTGGGGGGGCTTCGGTTTCCGAGGATCTTACCAGCCTGGCCGGAACCGGCCAGCCCGGTTCGCCTTCCGTCCCGAGCCGAGCGATCGTGAGGACGCAACGCCCCCTGGTTCCGGCTGGCCGATCGGTGTAGCTTACGGCAAGGACCACCGGAGCCGGGACGAGTGCCCGCGCCGGTCGTGTCGATTGCCTTGGCTTGATCCCGCCTCCCTGGAAGGACAACCCCCCGATGCGCCTGCTGACCGTCGCCACGGATCGTGGCCCGAGGGCGTGCGCCGAGTTTGACGGCCGCTTCGTCGATCTCAACGCCGCCGATCCCACCCTGCCAGACTCCGTCCGAGCCCTCCTCGCCCTCGGTTCCGAAGGGCTTGCCCGAGCCCGCCAGGCCGCCTCGACCGGCTCGGTGGCCTTCGCCTCCGGCGCGGCCACCTTGCTGGCCCCGGTCCCCGACCCGCAGAAGATCATCTGCCTGGGGCTCAACTACCGCGACCACGCCATCGAGACCGGCGCGAAGATTCCCGAGGAGCCGATCCTTTTCAGCAAGTATCCGTCATCGCTCATCGGGCACGAGGCCCCGATCCAGTTGCCGAAGGTGAGCCACGAGGTCGATTACGAGGCCGAGCTGGTCATCGTCATCGGCCAGCCGGGGCGCGACATTCCCGCCGATCGCGCGATGGATCACGTTGCCGGCTACGCCGTCGGCCACGACGTTTCGGCCCGAGACTGGCAGCTTCGTAAGCCCGGCGGCCAGTGGATGTCGGGCAAGACGTTCGACACCTTCGCCCCCGTCGGCCCGTATCTCGTCACCGCCGACGAGGTTCCCGACCCCCACGCCCTGGGCATCCGCCTTCGGCTCAATGGCCGCCTGATGCAGGATTCGAGCACCTCGCAACTCATCTTCCGGGTGCCCGAGACGATCGCCTACCTCTCGCAGATCATGACCCTCGAACCCGGCGACCTGATCTTCACCGGCACCCCTCCCGGCGTCGGCATGGCCCGCAAGCCCCCCGTCTGGCTCAAGCCCGGCGACGTGGTCGAGGTCGAGATCGACGGCCTCGGCACCCTCCGCAACCCGGTCGAAGCGCGCCCTTGACGGACGACTCACGCCCGGAAGGCCCTCGCCGATTCCTCGGCCCACGAGCGGTCTTCCGGGTGGAAGGGCAAATCGAGAGGCGCCTGGTAATCAATCGACCGGGCATATCGGCCGCGATCGAAGGCGATCGTGTAGACCTCCGCCAGGTCGATCGAGAGGTCCGGGTCGGGGGCCTTCAGGGGAATGAGGATCTTCGGCAGCCGATGGCGGACCGTCCAGGAGTAGACCTGGCAATCGGGCCGTTGCTCCCATCGGGCGATGATGGCGAAGAAATCACCGGGAGGGAGCGGCCGCTCCATCGGCAAGCGACGGCCGCCGACCAGCAAATCCAGCTCAACCAGGTGGACCTGCTGCCAGAGAATCGCGTTGCGTCGCGAAAGGTAATCCCGGTATCCGGGCTCGATCTTGTTCGCTGGTGAAAGCAGTTCCAACACCGTGATCAGCTTCCGATCGGGCCGGTGAACGATCTTCAGGAAGACCTCGCGATCCTCGTCGTAGATCGTCGTCGGGATCGTCTCCGGTTCCAAAATCGCCGCGCCGCCGCTCGTCGAGGGGCCTGGCTTCGGCGCGTGGACAATGGCCACGTCGGGACGGATGAGGGCGTTCTCCTGCGCTTCGAGATCGACGAGTCGGACATGCTCCCCGACCCGGACCTCGTAGTCATCGGGCAAGCAATCACCAATGGCCTCTCGCCAGTAATTGAGGAATGTCAGATGGAAGTCGGGCCAGTAGTGCTCTGCTTCCACATACGGATCGACGCCGGGAAACGGGCCGGGCATCGAGGAAGCCTCCGTCGAGGAAACCGTGATCGGGGGAACGCCCTCTGTTGGTGTATCATACCGATGCTAATGGTCCTGGTCGCGGGAGCGTGGGATCGGCCGAGTCGGTCGATCCCGCCCGCGGATTGCTCGGAAGCGATGGATGGACCCGTTCCAAGAGTCTGGAGCCCTGGAGCCATGATCGGATTGCTTCGCCTCGCTGCCGTGCTTCTGGTGATTCCGGCCGTTGACGACGCCGCCAAGCCGTCCGACGACCTGGCCCGCCATCAAGGGACCTGGGCCGTTGAGCGATCGATTCGAGACGGCAAGGACGGGCCGACCGAGGTCATGAAGGAGATCGTCCGGGTGGTCGACGGGAACCGGATCGTCTGGAAGCGCGCAGGCAAGTCATTCGCTGCGACGACGTTCGAACTGGACCCGGCCGCCGACCCGAAGACCATCGACCTGATTCCCGAAGGTGGTCGGAACCGGGGGGATCGGGTGCTTGGGATCTACCGCTTTGACGACGATCGGCTGGTCCTCTGCACGGCCGATCCCGGCAAGCCCCGGCCGTTGAGCTTCGCCGCGGAACCAGGCGACGGCCAGACCTTGATGACCTTTCGGCGGAAGGTCCTGGACGCGGACACTCCCGAGGCAACGTCCCGTCCTCGGGAGTGATCGGTCGAAGGTGTTCCAGGGGCGGGGACTTGCTCCGAGGGGGATCGGGGGGGACAATGGTCAACGTCGGGTCAACGCTCGGAACCCTCACACCCCCGTGTTCGGCCCGGCGCGACCGATCCCGCCTGGTGCCCGACCCGCTCGGGACGAGGCCCATCCCCCCATTGACCACCCGAACGCCCGATCCGTTCCGTTCCGCTCCTCGATGCGGAGCTGAGCCGGGCCGCAGGAGTGCGCCGCGCAATGACGACCCCGATCGACCCCTCGGAACGGCTCGATGTGCCGTTCGCGGCCCCGTTCGTGCATCGCCTGCGAATGACCCGAGACGTCCTCGGCGCCGAGTCCGAGGTCCTCGCCGACCTGCTGGAGCCTTCCGGAGATCGGCTCGCCCGCGTCCAGTTCTGGGTCGATGGCCCGGTCGCAGAAGCTCGCCCGAATTTGCTCGATGCCCTCAACGCCTTTGCCGATCGTTTCGCTGATCGGCTCCAGGTCGTCGGCGATCCGATCGTCGTCACCGGTGGCGAGGCGATTAAGAACGACATTCAGGGCCTTGAGCAGATGCTCCGCGCCTTCAACGAGGCCGATCTCGACCGCCGGAGCTACGTCGTCGTCATCGGCGGCGGCGCAGTGCTCGACGCCGTCGGCTTTGCCGCCGCGATCGCCCACCGAGGGATCCGGCTCGTTCGGTTGCCGACCACCACGCTCGCCCAGGCTGATTCCGGCGTCGGGGTCAAGAATGCCGTCAATCTGTTTGGCAAGAAGAACTGGCTCGGCGCCTTTGCCGTCCCCTGGGCCGTGGTCAACGACGAGGCTCTGCTCGAATCCCTGCCCGATCGCGATTACGTCTCCGGCTTCTCCGAGGCCGTGAAAGTCTCCTTGCTCAAGGACGCTGACGCCTTCGACCGCCTCTGCCGAGACGCCACCCTCATCCGTCGCCGAGACCCGAACGCTTCCCGATCCGCCATTCGAGACTCGGTTCGAATGCACCTGAACCACATCACCCGAGGGGGCGATCCCTTCGAAGGGCTCGAAGCCCGGCCGCTCGACTTTGGCCACTGGTCGGCCCACAAGCTCGAACCGCTCAGCGGCTTTTCCCTCCGCCACGGCGAGGCGGTCGGCATTGGCGTGGCGATCGACACGGTCTACTCGTCGATCGCGCTGGGCCTCGATCCGCTCGTGGCCGATCGCGTCCTCCGCTGCCTGGCCGACCTGGGCCTGCCGCTCGATGACCCTGCCCTCGATGAGACGGACCACCTGTTCCTTGGCCTCGAAGAATTCCGCCAGCACCTCGGCGGCCGGCTCACCCTGACGATGATCCCCGCCGTTGGCCAGCCGATTGACGTGCACGAGGTCGATGCCGACGCCATGCGCTCCGCCATCGCTCAGGTCCGTGATCGCGCCCGAGGCCTCGGCACCCCCCGCGTCAATCGCACCGGGGCCCCGGTCCATCCCGGCGGTTGTGCGGGACAGGGCAAGGGATCGCGGCGCGAGGCCGATCGGCGGGACGCCTTGCTCTGGTCGGGACGTTGAAGTTGAAGCGGCCTCGTGGTTTCGGCTACGATCGTCTCCTTCCTTCCCCACGATCCCACCGAGCCCGACGGCCCGATTCGCCATGCCCCGACGCCGATCTCCCGTCGACACGACGGGAACGTTCTTCCTGCTCGATCAATTGCAAGCCCCCTTGAACTGGACCGTGTTCTTCGGCAACGAAGGCCCGGTCGAGGTGGAGGTTGGGCCGGGCAAGGGGGTCTATCTGGCCTTTGCCGGCGCGGAGCAGCCGGGGACGAACTTCGTCGGGGTCGAACTGGCGAAGAAGTACGCCGCCCTGGCCGCCCAGCGCGTGGTGAAAGCGGGCCTGACGAATGTCCGGGTCGTGGCGGGCGATGCGCAGAAGTTCCTGGATGAGTTCGTCCCTGATCGGTCGATCGAGGTCTTGCACGTCTACTTTCCCGATCCCTGGTGGAAGAAACGGCACCGCAAGCGCCGGGTGGTCAACGAGCGATTCGTCGATCGGGCGTCGAAGGTGGTGAAGGTGGGCGGAGAGCTTCGCCTGATGACCGACGTGGAGGAGTATTTCCGCGAGAGCGTGGCGTTGATCACCGCGCACCCGGGGTTCTCGCCGATCGACGAGTCTCGGGTCGAGGCCGGCGACGCCTGGCAGATTCAAACGAACTTCGCCAACAAGTTCCGGGTCGAGGGCCGACCCTTCTTCGGCGAACGCTATCGGGTGCTTGCGACCGCCGAGGCTTGATCTGGTCGGGAACGGCCCGGTCGGGTAGGCTCCCGATCGATGGGTGGCAGTTGGTGGATCGACGATCCGGCATGGAGGCCGAAGCGATGAAGATTCAGCACCCTTTGCTGTTCTCGACCGTCGGAACGGTCGGTGCGTGGGGCATTCGTCGGCTCGTCGGGTCAAACCATTTCCACTTCCGCTACGACGACCCGAACGTCAACCCCGAGGTCGCTCGAAGGCTGGGCCACCGCTACATTTACGCTTTCTTCCATGAGGTGATGCTCTTTCCGGCCTACTTCTGGGCCTGGCCGGAGATGCAAATCCTCATCAGCGACCACCGAGACGGCGAGTACATCACCCGGGTCGTCCGAAATCTCGGCTTCGGTGTCGTCCGGGGCTCGACGACCCGGGGAGGCGCCCGGGCCTTGAAGGAGATGATCGCTCGAATCGACCGCGGCCACCTCTGCGTGACTCCCGACGGTCCCCGAGGCCCCCGGCGGCACGTCCATCAAGGGTTGATCTATCTGTCCGCCAAGACCGGCTGGCCGATCGTCGGCGCGGGCATGGCCTTCCATCGCCCCTGGCGGGCCAACAGTTGGGACCGTTTCGCCGTCCCTCGGCCCTTCCGGGCGGCCTGCTGTGTCGCTCCGGCTCCCGTGACGGTTCCGAGCGACATCGACCGTGAGGGGATCGAACACTACCGCCTTGAGGTCGAGGCCCGCATGAATCGCGCGACCGACGAGGCCGAGGCCTGGGTCGAACACCTCTGAGCCTGCGTTGGTGCGTCCGTCACTCCGAGACGCTCGGAGGAAAGCACGATCGGATCGGGCATCGGAAGCCGGGCAGGACGGTGCCGCCGTCCAGCTCGTCTCCGTCGTTCAGGACTCGGATCGACGCGGCCCCGTCGTACACGTAGACCTGCCGAAGCTTCGGCAGCACAAGCCAGACGAGGGCCGATCCGGCCTTGAGAAAGTCGTGGACCCGATCGAGCACATCCTCGAACGGGTCGGACGGGCTGACGACCTCGACGGCGAGGTCGGGAACGACCTCCCAGCCGTTCTCCCGAGGAATCGATCGGTCGAGCGGCCAACGGTCGGACGAGACGAACGCGACATCGGGCCGACGACGGAGCAGGGGGGCTCGTCGCAGCGTAAAGAGCATTTCCGAGACCACAGTACCGTTCGCCTGCTCATCGACGAACGTGGCAAGGCGGTAGCTGATGCGGCTGACGACCCAGACGGATTCCGTCCCCATCGGCGGTTGCTCCACCAGTTGATCGTCGATGACCTCGAAGAATCCGTCGGGATCACCTGATCGGAGCTCGGCGTCGGTCGATGCGGACATTGCCATCAGTCAGCCTCCCGGAATCCTGGCCGGCATGGGTCGTCCTGGCCGGAGCGCTTCAGTTTATCAGGGCAATGCAGCGTCGGTCACCAGACGTTCATCGGCCCGCCTCACGAATGGCCGAATCGCGCGTTGACTCCGAGCGGTGCGGGTCGCACAATGGAGGGGCCGGCGAGGTCTCGCTCGCTCGTTTCCTCTCATGTGAACAGTTGATAAATCGGTTGGCTTCCGTTCCCCCCGCTCTGGTGTCGGTCGTCGCACCGGACGAGGCCATCCGAAGGAGCGACCCCACGTCGCGCCGGAGCTTTGGCGAGCCCATGCAACCCTTCTCTCACTTATCGACCGAAAGTTCTCGCTGGAAGCCCGTTTACGAGGACCTGCTCCGCATCGTCCTTTCCAGCGGGGCCCACGGCCAGATCGTCGACGTCCGCGATGCGCTGCGGGGGGTGGTCAAGGCCGACCGTCCCCTGGTCATGATGTGCCCTCACCCCGACGATGGGGCCATTACCGCCGCCTGCATGCTCCACGAATTCGCCGTGGAACGCGGCTTGCCGGTGATCGAGGTCCTCGTCTTCGCCGGAGAGCGGAATGTCGACGCCCCCTGGTTGAACAACCAGAAGAAAGTCACTGTCCGCGAGAAAGAATTCCGCCTCGAATGCGACGTCCTCGGCGCCGAGCCGGTCTGCTGGGACCTCGACGCCTACCGAAGCCCCGGCTATCGCCCCACCGCCGCCGATCTCGACAAGATCGTCGGCTGGTTCGATCAGCGCAAGCCCGGCGCCCTGATTATCCCCCCGGCGACCGACGCCCACATGGCCCACCGGATGACCCGATGCTTCGCCGCCATTGGCCTGATCGGCGCCGGCCTGAGCGACACGATGGTCATGAGCGGTTGGACCCCCTGGGGCCCCTTGCCCCAGCCGAACGCCTTCTTCACCTACGACGAGCAGGCCGAACGCACCAAGGAATGGGCGATCAACTGCCACGCTTCGCAGGTCAAGCTGACCGATTACACCGAATTCTGTAACCATCTCGGCCGGGCCTATGCCGCCCTGACCCGTGAATGGTCCGAGGGGCACAGCCTCTCTGGCGGCCGACCCTCCCGGTCCGACGTCAACGCTGTCGGCGTCGAGCTGTTCCGCATCGAACGCTTCGATCCCACCCGCGCCGACCTGCTCGCCAGCGACCCGATCCAGATCGCCCTGGGCATTCTCGGCGGCCACCTCGACCCGTCCACGCTGCAGGATCTCGTTCCTGCGACGGCCTGAGGGTGCGACCTTTTGCCCACAAGCCTCCCCCGTTCGAACCGAACCGTTTGCTTGCCTCAAACCGTCCGTTGACCCTTTGGAAGTGGAAAAGGTCCACAATGCCCGCCCCGTCCCCCACTCGATCGCTCGACCTCGACGGAACCTCTGTCCTGATCTTCGACGACTCGGCCGCCGCCTGCCTGGCTGCGGCCGATCAGATCGCCGAGTTGGTTCGATCAACCGTCGCTCAGCGAGGCAAGGCCGTGCTCGGCCTGGCGACCGGGGGAACCCCTGTGCCGGTCTACAAGGGTTTGGTCGAGGAGCATCGAGCCGGTCGCCTCTCCTTCGGCGAGGTCTCGACCTTCAACCTCGACGAATACTACCCCATGTCGCCGCTCGACCCGCAGAGCTACCGGACTTACATGCACCGGCACCTCTTTTCCCAGGTCGATCTGGCGCCGAACCGCGCTCATGTGCCCGACGGCACCGTGCCCGAGTCGGCCCTTGAAGCCTATGGCGCCTCGTACGATCGCTGGATCGAGGCCGAAGGGGGGCTCGACCTGCAACTGCTCGGCCTCGGTCGCAACGGCCACATCGGCTTCAACGAGCCGGCCGACCTCGACACCGAAACGGCTCTGAAGCTCCCCACTCGCCCCGTCTCGCTCCACCCGACGACCGTTGCCGACGCCGCCGGCGACTTCGGCGGCGAAGCGCTCGTCCCTCGCCGCGCCCTGACGATGGGAACCGCCTCGATCCTCTCCGCCCGCCGCATCCTCGTCCTTGCCTTCGGCGCCAAGAAGGCCGAGGCCGTCGCCCAGTCCCTCACCGGACCGATGACCGCGCAGGTGCCCGGCTCCCTTCTCCGATCCGCCGGCGATCGCGTCACCTGGGTGCTCGATCCCGAGGCTGCCTCGCAGCTTCCCGGTGTGGGTGGATAAGCTCCTCGGGCCATCCCAAGCAGCCCGAGGAGGGATCGATCGTGGGTTGCCGAAGCCTCCTGCCACGATTTAGCCGTCCTTCGCCCGCTTGAGACGTCACGGGCGTTGCGGTGGTGTCGGCGAAGTGCCCGTGGCGTCCCCGTCGGGGCGGATCGGGAGGTAGCCCTGGAAGTCGATCGAGTCGGGGGCGGGCTTCCGGTACGTGATCGGCTTGGGGTCGAGCCACTCGACCACCGGGTCCTTGATCGAGTAGGCGAAGAAGTGGTTCCCCCTCGGGTTGTAATGCCCGATGAAGTACTGCTTCATGTAATCGCCGTAGTCCATCCCCGAGCGGCGAAAGTCCTGGAGATGGACCTCGTTCATGTCGAAGAAGGTGAATCCCTCGGCCTTCAACATATCGACGATCTCCTGATCGTACCGATCCTCGCCGCGCCTCAACTGGTCCAACGTCTGGTACGGATCGAAGAGGACGACCATGAGCTTTTTCCCATGTTCCTCGGCAAATGCTCGGGCTTTCTCCAAAACGAGCTTCGTGGCCTGGAAGGCGTATCGATCCAGGAGCGCGCCGGCCTGTGCTCGAAGGTTCTCCTGATCGTTCCAGTCCATCGGGTAATCCAGGATAGCGGCCAGGCGATCGGTCCTGTCTCGGTCCAGGTCCCGGATGAATCCCAGCTTGAATGCGAAGAGTTGCAGGGCGAGGTCATCCTTCAGGTGCTCGACCATCCACTCCGGGTCGCACATGCGGTAGAGCGACTCGGGGGTCGACAGGAAATTCTCCCGCTCGACGAGTTCCCCCGAGTCGAGATCCATCTCCAGGTTGGGCCAGAAGTTATTGTGGAACATTCGCCCGCCCTTGTGGTCCCACCTCGGGTAGATGATGGCGTGCCGGCAGCGGAGCAGGCTGCGGATGTGGTCGTCACCCCAGATGTAGAAGATCAGGTGATCGGCGCCGTGGTCGGTCCCCTCCTCGCGGACCATCCTTCGGTATGCCTGGTAGGCCCCGTAGCCCCCCATGCCGAAGTTGCGGATGGGCTCGCCGAGGTGAGCGGCCAGGTACTCCTGCCAGGTCTCGCCGTCGCTGACCTGATGGCACTGGGTGAAGCTGTCGCCATAGGTGTTGATCCGGCAGGGCCGATCGAGGTACATGAAGGCTGTGCGGGCGCCGTCGAGTCGAGCGGTTGAGAGGGTCGCACTGCCGTCGATGCCGTCGGTCGGCAAGTAGTTGCCCAGCCTGTAGCCGAGTTCCGGGTCAAACTGGGCCCAGCTGGGGCCGTTCAGGAACTGGTCGATCACGTCTCTCGAGACAGCGCTGGCCCGAAGATATTCGATGAAGGTCGGCGTCTCCGGTGGTTCCCACCCGGCGAGGGCAGTGGCGGGGATCAGGCACATTCCCAGCAAGACAGCCCTGGTCAGATGACTCATCATTCCCGTCACTCCCCTGTGATCGACGCTGTTCACCCCAACGAGCGGAGCGCCCCACAATCGGGCCGCCCATTCCATCCGAATTCCTCCCGACATGCTAAGGGAGGACCAGACCAGTGGCCAGGCTTCGGCTCGTGAAGGGCAATGCGCTCGAATCGGAAAGGGAGGGGAAGGGGAGCCGCACTCGGCGGTTGCTCACACCATCTCGTTCCAGAGGTCGCCTGTCTTCAGGCGTTTCGAAGACACGTTGAAGCGGAAGGCCGCCCAGACCAGGATACCCGTCGCCAGTCCGACCCCGAAGGTGACCACAGGCGAGTGGACCATCACGACATAGGACACCGGCGGGAACAGCAACAACCATCCGAGCAATGGAGACACCAGGCCCACCGCGGCCCAGACCAGCAGCCGTTGCGGTCCGAGCAGGGCGGCAAGGGTTGTCCAGAGCAAGACGGACGCTCCCATCACGATCACGGTCATCACCCCAAAGGTGAGTCGCGCCTCGTACACCTCAGACACGGGGCCGCCCGAGAGCAAGGTCCAGCCGAGCACTCCCATGATCGCGGCGATCGCGATGATGGACCCAAACTCATTCAGACACCGAACCATCGCACACCTCCTCGGGTGAAACGTGGATTCGTTGCAAAAAAAAGGCCACGCAACTGCGTGGCCAGATCAAAATCAACTCAAACTTGCAAAGCACCCCCACGGGGATTCGAACCCCGGTCCCATGGCTGAGAACCATGTATCCTAGGCCTCTAGACGATGGGGGCAACAAAATTGTGGTGTCTCACGCGAGGAATCATCACGATTGCATCCGCGATCGACTCCAGAATTTTAACCGGTGCGTTCAACCTCGGCAAGTCGCTCGCCCTGAAAATTCGACAGGGAAACCCTGGCTCCAGGTTTCGGGACCTCGTCGATCCGCAGGTGGCTCGATAGAATGAGTCACTGGTGTCACCGTAATCGGACCCAATGCCTTGCCGCAGCGAAGGTCCGCAGATCACGATGCGAAGCGGATCGGACCAGAGCCCGCCATGCCTGAGCTGTTCCTCAACGGCAGGAATCTCTACCACGACGATCAAGGCCCGCGCGACGGCCTGCCCCTGGTCTTCCTGCCGGGCCTGGGAGGCGATCATCGCGCCTTCGCCGTGGCCATCCGCCACTTTGCGAAGCGA
Organism: Tautonia marina; assembly: GCF_009177065.1. NCBI lineage: Bacteria > Pseudomonadati > Planctomycetota > Planctomycetia > Isosphaerales > Isosphaeraceae > Tautonia > Tautonia marina. The sequence continues at coordinate 75,951 of NZ_WEZF01000023.1, read as the reverse complement.
TTCCGGGTCCTCGGCCTCGATCACCGCGACGCCGGCCGCAGCGATCGCGACCCCAACGGGTACACCATCGCCGATCTGGCCGACGACACCGCCGCGGTCCTCGCCTCCCTTGGCCTGGGGCCGGCCATCATCGTCGGGCAGTCGATGGGAGGGCTGATTGCCCAGGAACTGGCCCTGCGCCATCCCGACCGCGTTCGAGCCCTCGTCCTCGCCTCGTCCCACGCCGGAACCGATACCTGGCGTCGCGCCTTGCTCCAGTCCTGGATCGACCTGCGACGCAAGTGCGAGCCGGCCGAGTTCACCCGACTGGTCATGCCCTGGCTCGTCGGTCCTGCCTTCCTCGAACACCCGGCCCAGGTCGATGGCCTCATCCGGTTCGCCGAGCGAAATGAGTTCCCCCAGGATGCCGAAGCCTACGCCCGACAGGCCCAGGCCGCGCTGGAGCACGAAGCCCGCGACCGCCTCGGCCAGATCCAGGTGCCAACGCTCGCCATCGTCGGGAATCGCGACCTGGTCAACCCTCCCGAGAAGTCGGCCGAGCTGGCGCAATTGATTCCCGGCGCTCGGCTCGTCGAACTGCCCGAGGTCGGCCACCTCCCGCACATCGAAGCCGGATTGACCTTCCGGAAGACCGTCGAAGCGTTTGTCGAATCCCTCTGAAACGCCGATCGTTCGCGTTGGTCCGATCGTCCGGGATTCGCCCGATCCCTGGCCGAAAGCTCATCATCGGGTTCTTGTTGAGATGAAATCACACTCACTCAAAGCCCTGAAGCAGCAAGCTCGACGCGGTCGGACGGCCCGATCGTCGATCGGCCTGGTCGTGCGGGCCGCACTGGGTGATGACGTCTTACGCATGCTTTCCCATGAGCCGGGAGCCCGCCAGTTCCTCCCCGAGGACATCCACCAGATGCGGACCTCGGTTCGCCGCCTCCGCTCCGACCTTCGCTTCTTCAAGCCCATGATGGACGATCCGGCCCTCCGGCCCCTCCGAGACGAGCTGCGATGGCTTGCCGGTGTCCTGGGTGATGTCCGCGATCTCGACGTGCTCGAAGATCGCCTGCGGAACGCCGTCGTGGCGCTTGACTGCGTCGGGCCGAGTGATCCCATCTTCGAGGAAATCGACCGGCGGCGGCAACGACACCGATCAACCCTCAAGGCCGCCTTCGATGGCGACCGATACGCGGCACTCCGCGCCGCCATCATCGCCGAGGCCAGAACCCCGACCCTCGCCGACGGCCACGATCGGCCCGCCGGGGCGGTCCTGGCCGATCGCCTGGGCCGCGACTGGCGGCGGTTTCTCGACGCCCTCGACGCCTCCCCGCCCGACGCTCCCATCGATGCTCTTCACGCGTTTCGCAAGCGGGCCAAGCGCACCCGGTACGCCGCCGAGTCGGTGGCCGACTGGCTGGGCCGACCGGCCGGAAACGGCGCGAAGCGCATCGGCCGGCGGGCGAAGCAGGTGCAGGAGATTCTCGGCACCTCGCAAGATTCCCACGTCGCCATCGCCTTCATCCGAGACGTGATGCAAGGGCTGCCTCCCGACGGCACGGGGCCCGCCGCCGCTCGTCTGCTCGATCGCCAGGCCAGCGATGCGGAGGAGGCCCTGGTTCGGTACCGATCGCTTCGAGAACAGATGCTCCATGAATCATGATCCGCGTCCGGACGATTCCGCCCGTGTTCGCGCAGGGCTGTTCCGCGGGGCGCTCGCCGTGGCGACCCTGACCATGCTCACCCTCTCGTGGCCGCTCTGGATCGGCACCGGGGGCCTGGTGCCTCGCGTGCCGTTTCTTCCAGGATTGCCGGAACCTCCCTGGCTTCGGCTCGTGCTGTTCGGAGGGCTCGTCGCCTCGATCGTCGGCGGGATGGTCCGCAGGCAAGTCTTCCTCCTCGGATTGCTCCCCCTGGCTTACCTGATCGCCGGAGACCAGCACCGCTTTCAACCGTGGGTGTATCAGTATGCCCTCATGGCCTTGGCGCTGGGGGCCTTGCCCTCGGCTCGGGCGCTTGGGCTTTGCCGGGCGTTGTTGATCGCCTTGTATGTTCACTCGGGCCTGTCAAAGTTGGATACGACCTTCCCCGGAGAGGTCGGGGCCGCCTTCCTGATCCAGCTCACTGCTCCGCTTGGAACCGACGTGATGAGCTGGCCCGCTCCCGTGCGGACGGGGGCCGCACTGCTGATGCCTCTGGCCGAGCTGCTCGTCGGCCTTGGCCTGGCGTTCCGATCGACCCGACCGTACGCAATGGCGGGCGCCGTCCTCATGCACGCGACCCTGATCACGCTGCTCGGTCCCTGGGGCCTGGATCACAGCACGATCGTTGTCGTCTGGAACAGTGCCTTGATTGTCGAAGGATTGATCCTGTTCGCCCGAACCGGGGCGGGGCGTTCGGTCGCCCCGATGGAGCCGATGCCGCGCGCCGGTGGGGCGGTCGTCGCGGTCTTCGCCCTGGCCATTGCCTTGCCCCTACTGGAACGCTGGGGAGGTTGGGATTCCTGGCCATCCTTCGCCTTGTACGCCAGTCATGCCGAGCGAGTCTACGTGTATCTTCATGAAGACGATCTGGCGCAATACCCCGACGAGATCCGCCGCCATCTCCGCCAGCCTCGCCTCGGCGATCCGTGGCATCGGCTCGACCTGACCTCCTGGAGCCGGGCCGAGCGGGGGACGCCGCCGTATCCTCAGGCTCGGGCGGCGGTCGGCGTGGCCGAGGCTCTGGCCGATCGGGTGGGGCCGGATCATCCGATCCGGGTCGTCGTCTGGGGACGAGCTTCGCGGTTCTCGGGGCATCGCGTTCGTCGCGAGGCAATCGGCCCCGAGGCGATCCGACACCTGGCCGATGACTTTGCCCTGAATGCCCATCCGGCCGGCCTCGGTGGGGTCGGAGCCCGGCATAATCCCGAAGAAAAATGAGCCACGGATGAAACACGGATGAAACACGGATGGAAGGAACTGGGAAAGTCGAACGCAGAGAGCCGCGCCAACCATCAGAGGTTGTGGCAACGCAGAGCGAAGCGATCGAAGACCATTCCTTGATTCTGATCCGTGTTTCATCCGTGTTTCATCCGTGGCTCATTCATCCCTCTTCTCGGTTCTCAATGTCCATGCGAGCTCCCCTCAGGCACGCGACTTGCCCGGTGGGTTCTGGCCGGAACTGTTGTGTCTGAAGTGATCGAGCCAGGATCGAGCCGATTCCGTCTTCCGACAGATTCGACGCCAAGTTAGGGTGTCGGCAGGGCGATGCCTCGATCCCGCGATTGCGATGGAGTTGCCGGCCGATCGTACGAGGCGCGATGGTTTCGGATGGCCTGCTCACGACCCTTGACCGGGAGCGATCTGGAGATGGACTTGCAACGCGCCAGTGGCATCTTGCTGCATTTGACCTCGCTTCCCGGCCGGTTTGGGATCGGCGACCTCGGCCGGGGCTCAGACTGGTTTCTCGACGTCATGGCCGACACCGGCCAGCGCTGGTGGCAGATGCTCCCGGTGGGGCCGATCGGCGCCGGGAACTCTCCCTATGCCTCGCCGTCCTCCTTCGCCGGGAATCCGCTGCTGATCGCGCCGGAGCCGCTGGTGGAGCAGGGGCTCCTCAACGGTTCCGAGCTGGACGACCTGCCCGATTTCCCCGTGGATCGGGTCGATTTCGCCGCGGTGGCCGAGTTCAAGAATCGTCTGCACCGCCTGGCCTTCTCCCGCTTCCAGCCCGACGACGGGTTCCTCGCCTTTCGCCGTCGAGCGGCCGACTGGCTGGAAGACTACTGCCGCTACAACGCCCTGAAGCAGCACTTCGGCAACCGCCCCTGGAACGAATGGGACCGTGACCTGGCCGATCGCGTTCCCGAGGCCCTGCAACGCATCGACCTGGAACTGGCCGACGAGATCGCCTTCGGCCGCTTCGAGCAATATCTCTTCGACCAGCAATGGCGCGACTTCCGCGCCCGGTGCCGCGATCGAGGGATTGGACTGATCGGCGACCTGCCCATCTTCGTCGCCTTCGACGGGGCCGACGTCTGGACCCACCGCGACCTGTTCCGCCTTGATGCGAACAACCGCCCGACCCACACCGCCGGCGTCCCTCCGGATTACTTCAACGAGCTGGGCCAGGATTGGGGCAACCCGCTCTATCGCTGGGGAGCGCACCTGAAAGACGACTTCGCCTGGTGGTCTCGGCGAATCGCCGCCGCGCTCGGTCGGTTCGACCTCCTCCGGTTCGACCACTTCCGCGGCCTGGAAGCCTGCTACGCTATTCCCGCGAAGGCCGAGAACGCCGCCGACGATCGCTGCGAGTGGGAACCCGCTCCGGGAGACGAACTGCTCGATGCCGTTCGCAAGGCGCTCGGCGGTCGGCTCCCGCTCATTGCCGAGGACCTGGGGGTGATCACCCCCGAGGTCGAAGCCCTCCGCGACCGCTTCGGCTTGCCGGGGATGCGGGTCCTTCAGTTCGCCTTCGGCAACGATCCGCTCGCCGATGTGTATCTGCCCCACTGTTACATTCCGCACTGCGTTGCCTACACCGGCACGCACGACAACGACACGACGCTCGGCTGGTTCGAAACCGAACCGGGCAAGACCACCCAGCCTCCCGAGGAGATGGAGGCCGAGCGCCGCTTCGTCCGCCGCTACCTCGGACCCGGGCAGGCCGATGACATCCCGCTCGGCCTGATTCGCCTGGCCTGGGCCTCGGTTGCGAACACGGCGATCGCCCCGCTCCAGGACATCCTCGGCCTGGGGACCGAGGCCCGCATGAACGTGCCCGGCGTGGGAGAGGGGAACTGGGCCTGGCGGTTCCGGACCGAACAGTTAACACCCGATCGCCGATCGTGGCTCGCCGAACAGACCGCCCTGTTCGGGCGCTGGAATGGCCAGGTCCCCGGGCCGTACCGGACACGCCTCGGCATCGAGCCGGCGCCCGCCCCGACGCCTCCTGAGCCCTTGGAATCGTGACAACACCGCGTCAGGTTCCCCGAGCATTTTCCCAGCCAGGGGGCACGCTCGGGAACCTTTGGCGTGAGGAATGGAACGGGCCGATCACTCCTGCTCAACCATCAGGCCGAACGGGATCGTCCGGAAGATCTCGGCAATCGGCAACACCGGCCGACCGTCCCCGTTCTGAAGTTCGACCACCTCGTCGGTCAGGAGGTTCCGCCAGCGCCGGGGCAGTCCCGAGTCGGGGAGCCCGAGGACCGTGTCTCCCCAGACTTCCGGCCCGACCGGCATCTGCTGACTCTCCTCCCCCATCAGTCCGGCCACAAGCCGAGGGACGACCACCGCGGCGTACCGACCATCTCGGTAGCGGCCGAACGACAGGACGTTCCCCTTGCGTTCCCCTTCGGCCTCCAGGGGGCGGTAGACCCCGTGCGAGTAGACCTCCGGGTGCTCCTTTCGATGACTCAGGGCCGTCCAGAGCAGATAGAGCTTGATCAGGCCGTCCTCCGGAGCGCTGAGCAAACGTGCGGCCAGTTGATCACGCGGCGTTCCCGAGGCGATTTCCTGGCGAAGCGCGGCGAGTGCCTGGCGGCGGTGGTCGTAATCAACCGGTCTTCGGTTGTCGGGATCGACAAGCGCCAGGTCCCACAGGTCGCACCCCTGGTACACATCCGGGACCCCCGGAGACGCGATCTTGAGCAACACTTGCCCGAGCGACCCGATCACCCCGATTCGGGCCACCTGTCGCTGAAACGGCAGGAAATCCTTGAGGAAGATCTCGGCCCCTTCCCCCGAGAGCACGTCGGCCACGAACTTCGAGACGGCATCGCCGTACGACGGATCGGGGTCGGTCCAGGTGGTGTTGAGCTTCGCCTCGCGCAGCGCCTTGAGCAGGTACTGCTGCACGCGCTCGACCAGGCCCTCCGGAACCTCGTCCGACGAGCCGAAGGGCCAGGCCCCAATCAGGGTTTGATAGAACAGGTACTCTTCCCGTGCATCCGGAGCCGGGGCACCGTGGACCTCGGTCTTCTTCGTCTTGTTCCAGTAGCCCCAGCGGGTCAGGTGGGTCTGCCAGTCGCCGCTGAGTTCCGAGAGCACGTTGATCCGCATTCTCGTGTCTTCGCCGCGCTTGTTGTCGTGCGTGGCGGTGGTCGAGAAGCCGCCGGGCCAGAGGTTCAGGCGGTGGGCGTTGATCGCGTGGAACGACGACGGCGAGTGCCCGAACCGGGCCGGCTCGCCGCCCACCTCGTTGAGCGAGGCAAGCTTGATTTGCCGGTAAAAGGCCGTGTCCTCGACCCCCTTGGCCGTCACCGGTCCGGTCGTCTGCTGGAACCGGATGACGAACGCCTCGCGCTGCTCGATGTCGTCGGCCGAGATCCCCGCCGGATGTTCCAGCAAGAGGGCCGCCCGAATGAACTCGAAGACCGACGGGTCGATCGTCGGGTTCCGTCGTCGGGCCCGATAAACGGCCTGGTCGATGTACGCCCGGTCGCGTTCGGTCATCGGCTCGCCCGGCTTCAAATAGGTTCGGTAGACCGGGAAGCAGGCGATGACCTCGCGCAAGGCCCGACGCAGATCGTTCAGCGTGAAGTCTCTGCTGCGGCGATCGTGTTCGCTCACCCGGTTGAGCTGCCGCGCGAGCATGTTCAACTCACTCGCAAGTGAGGCCCGACAGATCAACTGCTTCGCGTCGTACACAACCTCGTGCCACGGCTCGGTGTCTCCCGTGAATTCGGCGTACGACGTTTCGATGGTCGGCTGGCCTTCAGGATCGACGAACAGACCGTTCAGTGCGTTCAGATATTCGTATCCGACCGTTCCGTCGATCGTCCAGCGCTCGGGAAGGTCTTCCCCCCGGCTGAGAATCTTCTCGACGACAATCGGGTATCGCCTCGCCAGCGGGCCGTTCGGCTCGGCCTCGAGGGCCGATCGGAAGCGATCGCGCAACCGTTGCTCGATCTCCGATCGCTCCGCGTCGTCCACGCCGTTGTCCAGCCGTTGGAGACATGCTCGGACGAACAAGGTTTCCTGAAGCCTTGCGAAGTACCCCGCCGGATCGGCCAGGCCGTCCGGGTGGTCGATCCGAAGCGCCGACACTCCTCCGCGATCTACCCAGTCGAAAATCAGGCGGTGGGTCGTTTCCAGAACCTCCGGGTCCTCGATCCGCACCCCGGCCAGGTCGTTGATGTCGAAGAATCTCCGGTAGTTGATTTCTTCCACGGCCACCCGCCAGTAGGCCAGGCGGTAGACCTGATGTTCGAGCAGTTCGTGCAACAGGTCGAAGCTGCGCGGATCGCCGGGTTCTCCCCGGAACAGGGCGACATTCTCATCGACAAAGGCGGCCAGCTTTGGCGATTCCTCGCAAAGCCGGGCGATTCGGTGCTTGATCACCTCTTTCTCGGCGCGGTATCGAGCGATTGATTCCTCGTCGTCGGCATCTCGGGGAGGCAGATTCTCGATCGCGGCGATGACGCTCCGGAACTCCAGCAAGTGGACGTCGTCCGGGTTGAGCACCGTGTCCAGCACCTCGGGCCGCTGACCGAGGATCAGGCCGTACGACCTCGGCGAGAGGGGAAACCGATGGTCGAAATAGTCGAGATAAAACGATCCCTCCTTGCGACCGACGACGAGCTGGCCGTCTTCGAGGACCTTGCCGTACTGGTCTCCCAGGACCGGCAGCAAGACCCGGCCTTCCAGCTCCTCCTTGACCGGATACCAGTCGACGTCGAAGTATCGGGCCGATGCCGCCTGCTTGCCGTTTTCGAGCAGATCGGCCCAGAACGGGTTGCCGCCGGTGATTCCCATGTGGTTCGGCACCACGTCGATCACCCGGCCCATCCCCCGATCGAGCATTTTCCGGACGAGCCGCTCGTGCGTCTCCTCGTCGCCGATCTCGGGGTTGATCTGCCCGTGGTCGAACACGTCGTAGCCGTGCGTGCTGCCGGGTCGCGCGGCAAGGTAGGGAGAAAAATAGGCATCCGAAATGCCCAGATCGTCCAGATAGTCAAGAATCGCCTCGACCTTCGTCAACGGAAAGTCGCGGTGAAGCTGCAGCCGATACGTGGCCCGGGGCCTCCGCAACGGAGCCTCGGCCACGGCCTGCGCTTCGGCCTGAAAGAGGGCCTCGGCACGGGTTTCGGCGGGGCGAGGGGTTCGGGGCTCCTCCGGTGATGCCAGTGGCTCGGTGTCGTCGGGTCGTGGTGGCATGATCGGTTGCTTTCACCTGAAGAAGGGGCCGAGAGCCGGACGGGTCGAGGCGGCAGCCCTGCACAAAGGGACCGAAACTTGCTAGATTGGGCCACCGGACGCCCCACGTCGCGGTTCCCGTCTGGGAAGCCGGCGTGGGGATTTGCTTCGCGTTCAGTCACGTCCGGACAACGATCTTACCTTGGGGCGGGCGCTTCGTCGCCCGGTCGCCGCCGATGCCGACGATCAAGGACATTCACCCGGGAGACCCGGAACCGCTGGGGCCGACCGTCCGATCCGACGGGATCAACTTCGCGGTCCATTCCCAGGGTGCGACCCGGATGGAGCTGCTCCTGTTCGACAATATCGCCGATGACACGCCGGCGATCGTCATTCCCTTCTCCCGAACCGCCAACAAAACCGGAGACATCTGGCACCTGTTCGTCGAAGGGTTGCCCAACGGCACCCTGTACAACTATCGTGCCGATGGCCCCTATCGACCCGACAAGGACGGCTCCCGCTTCAACCCCCACAAGGTCCTGCTCGATCCTTACGCTCCGGCCATCTCCGGAGACTTCGACTGGAACGACGGCGACCCCCTCGGCTACGACAACTCCCTCCCCGACGACCCCGACCGCCACCTCCGGCCCAGCAAGGTCTCGAACCTCGGCGGCGCCCCGCGCTGCGTCGCCTACCGATCCGACTTCGACTGGCAAGGGGACAAGCACCCCGACATCCCCATCGAAGAATCGATCATCTACGAGGTTAACGTCCGCGGCTTCACCCGCCACCACTCCTCCGAAACCGACTTCGAAGGCACGTACCGCGGCTTCATGGAAAAGATCCCCTACCTCAAGGATCTGGGGATCACCGCCGTCGAACTTCTCCCCGTCTTCGAGTTCGACCGCTTCGACGGCCCTTTCCGCGACCCCGTCACCGGTGAACGCCTGGCCAACGCCTGGGGATACAACACCGTCGCCTTCTTCGCCCCCGAGAGCCACTACAGCTACTACGGCAAGCTCGGCGCCCAGGTCGACGAGTTCAAGATGCTCGTCCGAGAGCTGCACAAGGCCAACATCGAGGTCATCCTCGACGTCGTCTTCAACCACTCCCGGGAAGGCAACCACTACGGCCCGACCGTCAGCTTCAAGGGCCTCGATAACCAGATCTACTACATGCTGATGCCCGGCCAGCCGCAGTTCTATAACGACTTCACCGGCTGCGGCAACACCATGAACTGCAACCACCCGGTGGTGCGCAAGTTCATTCTCGATTGCCTGCGCTACTGGGTCGAGGAAATGCACGTCGATGGCTTCCGCTTCGACCTCGCCGCCGTCTTCGCCATCGACGTCGACGGACAGGAGAAGGGGAAAACCCCGATCATCGAGGAGATCGAGACCGATCCCGTCCTCTCCCGAATCAAGCTCATCGCCGAGCCCTGGTCGATCCGCCAGTACCGCCTCGGCTCCTTCTCCGACCGCCGCTGGGCCGAGTGGAACGGCAAGTTCCGCGACGCCGTCCGCAAGTTCCTCAAAGGGGACCTGGGGATCGCCGGTGAACTCGCCACCCGCGTCGCCGGCTCGTACGACCTGTTCGCCCCGACCGACGACAGCGAGCGATCCCCCTACCACTCCATCAACTTCGTCACCTGTCACGACGGCTTCACCCTCAACGACCTCGTCTCCTACAACGAAAAGCACAACATTCGCAACGGCGAAGAGAATCGCGACGGCCACAACGAAAACGAGTCGTGGAACTGCGGCGTCGAGGGGCCGGTTGAGGATGCCGAGGACCTCGACGACGAGCAAAAGGAAACGATCGAACGCCTCCGCGTCACCCAGATCAAGAACTTCCTCACCTTGCTCTTCCTTTCACAGGGCACCCCTATGCTCCTCTACGGCGACGAGATGCGCCGCTCGGCCCTGGGGAACAACAACACCGTCTACCAGGACAACTCCCTCAACTGGCTCAACTGGGAGCTGCTCAAGCAGCACCGCGAAATCTACCGCTTCACGAAACACATCATCGAATTCCGCAAAAAACACTCGATCATCCGCCGCTGGCGCTACATGACCTCCGAGGAGGACGAGACCCCGATCCTCCGCAACATCACCTGGCACGGCGTCGAGCCCGAGAAGCCGGATTTCTCCGGCACCTCCCGCTTCCTCGCCTGGACCCTCGAAGCCTTCGAGACCGAGGAGCGCTGGGACGTTCCCATCTACGTCGCCAGCAATGCCTTCTGGGAACCCATCGAGGTCGAGCTCCCCGAGCAGGACGACCGCCGCTGGTACCGCGTCGTCGACACCTCCCTCCCCGAAGGCGAGGACATCGTCCCCCAGGAAGCCGCCGCCTTCCTCCCCGACGACACCTACGAGGTCCAGCCCCGTAGCACCATCATCCTCATTGCCCGCTGAGTCGGGGCTCCGCCCGATTCTCGCATCGATCGATTCCCGCTCCCCGCTCGCACGAAGCCTTTTGGGTTGAGGGCTCCCGGCGCTTTGGAATGAATCTGTCTCCCTCTCCCCACCCTCGGGGAGAGGGCCGGGGTGAGGGGTCTTCGCATTCAGAGCCGAGCCCGCCACCTCGTCCCTGCCCGCACACCCTGCCTCCCGACCCCTTCTCCCGAACTCAGCGGAGCAAGGGAAAAACCGTTCCGTTCAAGTGCCCGGGCATGTTCCCGATGCACCACGAAGGATTGCCGATCTCACCCTGCGGAGATCGTCGATTCCCCGGAACATCGCCGGTACAGGAGTTGCCCCTCACAAAGGCGTTGCCTCCTCGATGTTCAAGGAGGCACCACGCAACCCTCATCAAGGAGCACATCCATGAATTGGGACCAGATCGAAGGGAACTGGAAGCAGTTCAAAGGGAAGGTCAAGGAGAAGTGGGGCGACCTGACCGACGACGAACTCGACCAGATCGCCGGCAAGCGCGACCAGCTCATCGGCAAGCTCCAGGCCCGCTACGGCTACGCCCGCGACCAGGCCGAGAAGGAGATCGACGAGGTCACCCGCTCCTGGTGACGATACGTCCATTTTCCTGCCCCCCAGACGGGATCCGGAGGGGCAGGGGATCATCCATCACTCTGCTGGATCGGATGGCCTTGAGGATCCGGTGGAGTGCCTGGGGCCATCCTGGCCTCAAGTGCCCCGAACCCGGATGAGGTCAACCGTTCCTCCCGCTGCTGATTCTGAAGAAAATTGACGCACCCCGCCCCCCTTCGCGGCACTATGGACAGGAACCGTGATTCGGGGGCCTGTGTTCATGAATGACCGATCTGCCGCCGCGACTCCGCTGCGCATCCTGTTCACGATTGGCGCGGCGGGCTCGATGAGCGATGGCGACCTGCTCCGCCGTTATCTCGACGGCAGGGCCGACGAGGCCGAATGCGCCTTTGCCGTGCTGGTCGATCGGCACGGAGCGATGGTCCGGCACGTCTGCCTCAGCATCCTCGGCGACCCGGACGACGCCGCCGATGCCTACCAGGCGACCTTCCTCATCCTCGCCCGCCGGGCCGGTGCGATCCAGAAGGCCAGCTCGGTCGGCCCCTGGCTCTTCGGCGTGGCCCGCCGGGTGGCACTGCGAGCCAGGACCCGTGCCTCCCGCCGCCGACAGGCCGAGCGCTCCCTGGCCGAGCACTCGTCGACGCAAATCACCCCGACCGCTCCCGACCCCTCCCACCCTGACGACTGGGCCGTCCTCTACGACGAACTCGACCGCCTTCCGTCTCGCTACCGCGACCCGCTCGTCCTCTGCTACCTCCAGGGGATGACCCACGACCAGGCGTCCGCCCGGCTCGGCATCCCGACGCCCACCCTCCGCACCCGCCTCTCCCGCGCCCGAGACCGCCTCCGTCCCCGCCTCCTCCGCCGCGGCCTGACCCCCTCGTCCGCCTCCTCCCTGCTGCTCGCCCCCGTCCCGCTCACCTCGACGGCCTCCTCCCTCGCCTCGATCGGCTGGGCCTCCGCCGCCTCCCGCCTCGCCGTCGCCTCCCGAGGCGTCTCGATCGCCTCGCTCTCGGTCCCCCTGGCCTCCTCAACCCTTCGGAGTATGCTCATGATTTCCGCGTTACGGACGCTCGCCCTCGGCGGCATTGCACTTCTCGGCATTGGCGCCGGGGCCGCTGGATTGGCATCCTGGGGCGGCTCAGGCAATGCCGATCCGATGCCTGACCCTCCCCCCGGCGGTGCGGTCCTCGTCGAACAGGACCCAGTGGCTCCGGGGCCGGATCAGGCCGACCCCGGCACGGATGAGACCGCCCCTTCTTTGTTGAACACCCCCTGGGAGATTGCCCCCGCGCGGGTCCATGCCGAGATCAGAATGCCCCTGGAGATCCGCTCGATCCTCCCCCAGGGCACGGTCGTCTCCCGGGATCAGGTCATCTGCGAACTCGACACCACGAGTCTCCGGGACCAGCTCGCCTCCCAGCAGATCGCCACCGAACGGTCCGAGGCCGACTACCAGAACGCCATCAAGGATCGCGAGATCGCAGAAGTGACGGTGAGGCGCTACCTCCAGGGCGTCTTCCCCCTTGAGGAGTTCGAGGCGATGGCGGAGGTCAAGCTCGCGCATTCGGAGCTGGACGTGGCGAACGCCCGCCTCGCTCGCGTGGCGCGGAACGCCCCGGAGGATGAGCGGGCGATGCGCATCCTGAAGGCGAAGGTCAGGGTTCAGCGCGCCGAATTGGCTCTGGGGAGGGCCGAGAAGGCACTTGAGGTTCTCAAACAATACACCTACGAGCTCCGGATCAAGTCGCTCGAAGGCGACGTCGAGAAGGCCAAGGCCGAAGAGTGGGCCAGGAAATCGAGCTTCGAACTGGAGAAAGAGCGCGAGGAACTTCTCCGGCGTACGATCGAGAAAGCACAGATCAAGGCCCCCGCCGATGGCATCCTCTCCCTTGCCGTCGGGATCCGAGAGGGGGTCACGATTCGGGAAGGTCAGCTCCTCTTCGAGATCCTCGCACCCCCTGATGACGAGAACGCTCCGACAGAACCCGAGCGTCGGCCCTTCGAACTCGATCTTCCCGATTCCGACAAGGCCGAGCCGCCGGGTGCCCAGGGTTCTGAGCCGCGGGCCACGGGCGAGGCGGGGTGAGTTCCCATGGGGTGTGTCGAGTCCTCGAAGACACACCGATCTGCGAACGGCGCCGGATGGCGTGTCTTCGAGGACTCGACACACCCGACGACTCGATCGGGGACGATCACGGCGGCCCGATGGGGCGGGGCATCCCCCTCTTCGGGATTCCGAAGGGCCCCGGCCAGGCGATCCATCAGTCGAAATCGAACAGCTCGCCCAGGAACGACTTCTTCCGGCGCCGCTTCGCGTAATCGTCGTCGCGGTCATATTCTTTCGGCCGATCGGAGGGGTACGAAGGCGGCCGTCGGCGGTCGTCGTCATCGCGGTCAATTGGCTTGGCTCCACCGCCGATCGCGGCAACGGAGCGGTCGATGAGCTTGTCCAACTCGCCGCGGTCGAGTCAGACGCCCCGGCAGCGCGGGCAGTCGTCGATCTCGATCCCCTGGCGATCGGCAATCGCCAGGTCGATGTGGCAGTGGGGGCATTGCATCGGTGGTGCCTCGTCAACACAAAGGGATGGAGTCGATCCGGGCCGCGACCGCCCGGTCGCACGTCGCTCGACGGGCACGCGGGGCCATCCCTCCTGGACTCGGTCGGCTCGCCTTGGGAGCGTCCCGCCTCGACTCCTGAGCGTTCTTGGCATTTTCTGTGACTGCCGACCCGCAATTCCACGATCATTTCAAAGGGACGGAAGGGTTGAATCTCGTGAGCGGCCCCCAAGTCCCGCTCCCCCTCCTCGACGTTCGGCGGTGAACACGAGCACCGTCGGGTGGACCTTCGCGCGTCGAGCCTCTTTGGCAACTCGAACTGCTTGGCACTCCTGGCTCGCCCGACGATTGCCTCGCCCCTACGGAACTGAAGGCGGCCGACGCCGTTATCCGCCGATTCGTGTCAACACGTCCCCTTCGATCGATTCTGTTTCGAGGAACCCCTCACCCTCCCGTTCCCATTGCCAGACGAACCCGTTTCAGCCTCGCCTCGTTTCCCGAAACGAACCGAGGTCGATCGACGGAACTCTTGACTCGGAAACGAGAAAACGCTCCCGCGTTCTCCCTGCCGAGGCGCACCGGAAGCGCACTGAATGGCGCCCCCGAGGCGCACACGACGGCGCCCTGGGGCTTCGATCGGTCCTGATCGGCAGCGATCACCCCGGAGAGACCGGCGCGAATCGAACCCAATCCGGGCTGCTCCGTTTGACGGAACGAACCCATTTAAATCGGCGCAAATCGTTATGGAATCACAGAAATCGCCTGAAGACGCACCCGGTTTCGGAGCGTACCGAACCCGCTCGCCACGACGTCGAAAGCTGATCCTGAACCTTACGGAGGGCCGGCGAACTCCCAGACTGCTTCAGACGCACCCGGATTCAAAAAGGAGGGCGCAGCCAATCAAACCCCCGATCGCCCTCGTGAGAAGGGAAGGCGATCGGGCCATCCGGCCGACGGAGGGCAATCTCATCGCGAGGGGTCAGGCCCCGGTGCGGACGGCGACGTTGCCGTGAGCCTTGGTGAACAGGTGGTCGTAGAGCTTGGCGTCTTCGGCCAGGCTCGGCTCGGACGTGAGGGCGTCGTAGGTCTTCTGGAAGGCTTCGCGGTCGGCCTGGCCTTTCAGGTCGCGGAGGTTGCCGGGGCCGGGAGGGGTGGCGACGCGCTCGGCCCGCAAGGCGGCTCGGGTCTCGTCGTAGTGCCGCTTGGTCCGGGGGGACATGCGGAACAGCTTGCGGAGGACTTTCGGGTCAAACGTCTCCATCGTCGGCAACTCCTTCAGGAATCCGGCTCGGCTTCGGGATGGTTCTTCAAACAGCGATCAACCCCACGCAACGATCGGCCCGGCACGACGGCGGGGCCGCTTCGGGCGAGGGGATCGCCATTCTGGCAAAGGGGTTACTGTACCATGAGCGTTCCGCCAGCGACAGATCGATTGTTCCGTTCCGCTCACCAATCAGGCAAGACGACCGTGTCGATCAGAGGCCCCCTTGAATCAGTGGCTCATCGGTTCCTTCTCCCCGAGGCCCCGGGGCTTGCGTACACTGGGAATGCTCAGAAACCCGGTTGCATCTCCCGACGGGTTTGCGCGGCATCCACCTCACCTTCTTTCGTGGTCCGATCCGTCCCGAACTCACCATGACGTACACTTTCGAGATCGATCCCGCCCAGGTGCTCGGCGTCCGGAACGACGCGTCGCTGGAGCAGATCCGAGACGCCTACCGGGCCCGGAGCAAGAAGTACCACCCCGATCTTGGGGGAGACGAGTGGGCCTTTCGCCTGGTCGCCCGGTCGTACGAGGTCCTCAGCCGAGCCCGGGTCTCGGGACGACTGGCCGCCGAGGCCGCCGCGCCCCCCCCTCGATCGGCCCCGACCGTCGATCCGGTCACGACGCGATCGACCGATTCCGAAGGCGCCTCGGTCCGCAAGGGGGTCCGCGACCAGGTCGAGCATCCCGCCTTGCTGGTCGATGTGGAACTCCTGCTGCTCCGAATGGAACTGGAAAACCCGTACGACGTCATCGCCGTACCCGCCTCCGAACGCAACCTCAGTTGCAGCCTGAACGTCAGTTGGCCGATCACGATTCCCGACGACGCCGGCCCCGGACCCGATCGCACCACCCTTGGCTCGAAGGTCGCCGCGGCCTTCAACGACGTCCTCGTCCGCTCTCAGCCGACCAGTAGCTGGCAGGATCAAGGGCCGACCAGCTTCAAGGGGTGGCTCAGTTATGCGACCGCCCAGCGCTGCTACGGCGGATTCAACCTGCTTCGAACCGCCCTGAAAGCCAGGGGGCTCGGCGTGAATCAGCGGATTCGAGAAATCATCATCCCTCGTGACACCGCCTGAGAGGCACCCCCGCCGATGCGATTCGACCCCACCGAGCTCGCCTTTGATACCAATTCCCTCGACGCCGGCCGCCCGTTCGACGCGGCGATCGTGGGGGCGGGGCCGTCGGGATCGGCCATGGCGATCCTGCTGGCAAGGGCGGGGGCTCGGGTCGCCTTGATCGACGCCGGTCGATTCCCGAGAGACAAGCTCTGTGGCGAGTACCTCAGCCCCGAGGGGGTCGAGGCGGTCGAGCGGCTCGTCCCGGGGGATCGCCTGGCTCGATCCGGCGGCCGACCGATCCGATCCGTCCGCCTGACCACCCCTCGCGGTCGCACCCTCGAAGCCGAGGTCGCCGGTCCCGATGGCCGCGTCGGGCTCGGCCTCAGTCGGTCGGCCCTCGACGCCCTCTTGCTCGACGAGGCGAGGTCGCTCGGAGTTTCGGTCTTCGAAGGGACCCGCATCTCGGGGCCGATCCTGCAGGACGGTCGGGTCGTCGGCGTCTCGGGACGCGGTGAGTCGGGCAGGCCCGTGGCCGCTCGGGCCTCGGTCGTCGTGGCTGCCGACGGCCGCCACTCGGCCCAGATCCGCCGATCGGGCACCACCCGCGCTCGGAGCCTGCCCGGTCTTCGGCCCCGATTGTTCGGACTGAAGCGGCACCTAACCGTCTCCGACCCTGCGAGTGACGAACCGTCCGGGACGGTCGGACTGCACCTCTTGCCCGGTGGCTACGTGGGAGCCTGCCGGGTCGAAGGCGGGCGAACGAACCTCTGCGGCCTGCTTCCCGAACGGCTTTCCCGGCAGTATCGCGGCGATCTCGACGCCCTCGCCGATGCCACCTTTTCCGGCAATCGCACCCTCTCGGCCCTCTGGCAGGCTGCCGAGCCGACCGGCCCCTGGAAGACCGTCGCCGGGGTCCGGGTCGAAACCTCATCACCCCGATTGCCCGGCATCTTCTCCAGCGGTGATGCCCGAGGCACGGTCGATCCGCTCGGCGGTCAGGGGCTGACGATGGCGATGCTCGGGGCCGAGGTCATCGCCCCCTTCGTCCTCCGGGCACTTGCCCGGAACGACGAGGGGCCCGCCGCCCTCCGAGCCGCGCAACGAGCCTGGCATGCCCGGTTCGATCGCCGCGTGACCCTCTGCCGAGCGTTTCATCATGCCCTGGTCCAGCCGTCGCTGATCGACGTTGCCTCGCTGCTCGGGCGATGGGGGAACACCTTGCTGTCCCTCGGGTTTGCCGCAACGCGTGATCCGGTTCGAATCTCATGTTGACCTGTTATTTGTGCTCGTCTTTGACAATTGTTTGCGTTTTCCAATCAAAGAGATCTGAAATCCAAGATCCCGTTGAACCGTCCATCGAAATTCGTGAATGGGGGAGGCCAGTTCGATCAGTTCCTCATCGGTGAATCCCCGGAGGACCGACAGAGGGCCGTCGAAGCGAACGAGGCGGTTGCGGGTGAAGACACGGCTCCAGGCGACGAATCCCCAGTAGGCCAGCCAGTGCCGCCGGATGTCGAGGACGATCACCCGGCATCGGGCGACCCGAGCCATCTCCGAGAGGAGCCTTGCGAGCGTTTCTCCTTCGAAGTGGTGGGCGAACTTGACCGCGGTGACGAGGTCCACCGACCGATCGGCGAAGGGGAGCCTCAGGGCGTCTCCGCGAACCACCTGGACGGGCGAACCTTCGAACGACGAGGCGCCGGCGATTGCGGTTGCGACCGGGTCGCGGTCGAGGGCGATGGGAACGACGCGGTCAACTTCCGGACGATGAAGCAGGCGGCGGCCAATTCGCCTCGGGATGTCGCCCGAACCGGAGCCGACGTCAAGCATCGAGACGACCGGACCGATCGGGTCTTCGACCACGAACCGGCCGACCTGGTGGTCGATGACCCGGTTGTTCCCGAGGTGGCGGTTGACCCGGCGGAGGACGGCGTAGGCGTCGGCCACCTCCTCGGCAGGAAGGCCGGGGGCGTCCATTAGCTCCGGGTCGGAGCGGCGGTCGGGAACGAGCCAGGGACGCGATCGGGGCATTATCCCTCCCGGGGATCAGGAGCCGCTGTCGCCGAAGGCTCGGAGGCTCGATCATCGGCCGAGAGCGGGGGAGGGGGATCGGATCGGATCGCGAGCAGGGCGAGCCCCGCCACCCAGGCCACGAACACGACCAGGGCCGCCGCGAATCGAAGTCGCTGGCCACGGGTGACGGTTGGTTCGGGGGCCTCGGGGGAATGCGAGGTCGGGCCTTGATCTTGAGTGGTGGTCATGAGGCGTCCTCCGGCTCCTCGATCGGAATCACATAGTCGTGGCAGAGCGCGGCCTCGAAGTCGTAGACGTTGTCGAAGTCGCTGCGCTGGTCTTCGTCTGAGCGTTCGAGGTCGCCCGAAGCGATCAGGATGTAGACGATCTCGCCGAGGTCCGAGGTTGATCGGAGGCCCCAGCTCGACAGGATCGTCAGGGCAAGGCGACCGTAGAGGTCGAGCGCCAGGTCGCGGGCGGCCTCACTCAGCTCTCGGCCCGAGACGTGCCGCGACTCACTTTTCCCCCGAGGCTTCCGGCCGCGGCTACGGGCTCGGCGAGCCTTGCGCTTGCGGACCTTGGCCAGGTCGAGGGCGGCGAAGACGAACTCGTAGGCGTCGATGCTGTAGCGAGGGTCACGGGCGACCGCGCCAGCCAGCACTTCGCGAAGACTCATGATCGCCCCCTTGGGTTGTGATCCGATCACGCTGGTGTCCGTTCCCCGAGGGACCGAGACGCGGTAGTCTAGCAGATTGTTCGAAATTCGTGCAGGCGAGGGGACCGGCTCGTGTGCGGTCTGCTCGTGGTTTATTGCGTTGGCCCAGGTCAAGACCATGCCCGATCGTCCTCGGAAGCGAGATCGAGCGGAGAAGCCGGGCGAGTCGAAGGTCTGTCCCGTCTGCCAGCGGCCCTTCTCGAATCGTCGCAAGTGGCGCGATTGCTGGGAACAGGTGGTGTATTGCAGCGAGCGTTGCCGACGATCGGGTCGGGCGGAGCAGGGGAGCCGGGTTCAGGATTCGTCTCCTTGACGGATGATCAAAACCGAGTTTTTTGATCCGAATCCCATGCAATTGCAAAGGGCGATCCGGGCGCCGTTGGCGGGGCGCGACTGGTGGGGGATGTAGTCGAGATCGCACTCGGGGTCGGCCTCCTCGCAGTTGATCGTCGGTGGAAGGAATCCGGCATCGAGGCCGAGCAAGGTGGCGACCAGACCGGCGGCTCCGCAGGCTCCTTGTGGGTGGCCGATCATACTCTTGGTGCTGGACATCGGGATCGCCGAGGCATGCGAGCCGAGCGCCCGCTTCAGAGCGGCGGTTTCGACCCGGTCGTTCAGGGGGGTGGCGGTGCCGTGGAGGTTGGCATAGTCGATGTCGGCCGGCGAGAGCTCAGCGTCTTGCAAGGCGAGCTGGACGGCCCGGACGGGCTCATCGAGGTCGCTCGACATCGAGACGCGGTGCCAGGCGTCGCAGGTGCTCGCGTAGCCGAGCAGTTCGCCGTAGATCCGGGCGCCCCGGGCCAGGGCGTGTTCACGCTCCTCCAGCACGAGCATCCACGAACCTTCGCCCAGCACGAAGCCGTCGCGGTCGCGGCTGAAGGGGCGGGAGGCACGCTCGGGCTGGTCGTTCCAGTTGCGCGAGATGATCCCCATGACATCGAAGCCGAGCATGATGGCCGGCGCGATCGGGGCATCGGCGCCTCCGGTGAGCATGAGTGGGGTTTCGCCGTACTGGATGCGACGGAAGGCGTAGCCGATGGCGTCGGTGCTGGAGGTGCAGCCGGTCGAGATGACGTGAGACGGCCCCCGGACGCCGAGCTGGATGGACAGCTCCGACGAGATGTTGCCGGGCGTTCCCGCCGGAACGGCCAGGGCGGTGGCCTTTTCGAGCTGCCCGTTGTAGTAGTAGCCGTACAGCTCTTCGACGAAGGCGATTCCACCGCCGCCGGTGCCGAGCAAGACTCCAATTTGGCGACGGGTCTCGAGTTCGAGGTCGCTCGGGGGGAATCCGGCATCGGTCATGGCCTCTCGGGCGGCGAGGATCCCGAGGGGGACGGCTCGACTGACGACCTTGAGTTGTTTCGGGTCCATGGCGTCGCGGAGGTCGATGCCTCGGATCGCGCCGGCAATCCGGCTGCCAAGACCGGAGGTGTCGAACTCCTGGACGGTCGTCACTCCGCTGCGGCCCGCTCGCAGGGCGCTTCGGAAGGCGTCGATTCCGACGCCGTTGGGGCTGAGGGCACCCAATCCTGTGACGACCACTCGCCGAATCGGCACGTTGCGCATCGCTGCTCGCTTGATGACGGACCTGGGCGATTGGGACGGGAGGCCGAACGTGTTCAGCCTGCTCACCAGCCAGATTCGACTTCCGTCTCCTGGCCTCGTCTTCCATAATGACGGCCAGACGCCATCGACGGGAAGCGACGACCGCCCGAAGGGGAGTCGCCAGCCAAAGAGGAACGAGGCTCCGATGATCAGCGAGGAATTGCTGTCTCTGCTTGTTTGCCCGATGGGCAAAGCTCCGTTGCGGCTGGAAGATCAGACGCTGGTCTGCTCCCGGTGCGGAGTTCGGTTCGCCGTCAAAGATGATATTCCGAACATGCTGATCGAGGAGGCCGAATTACCCGAAGGGTGTCATTCGCTCTCGGATCTTGCCTGCGTGAAGGCGGGCGATGCCAAGGTCGATCCGTCCTAACCCACGCTGCCATTTCAGGACGCGAGGGCGGGAGACTCGTCCTTCGTTCCCTCCCGCGGGTCGAACCCGCCCGCCGACGCCCGTTGTGGGTCGATTGGCGACCGATGCCGCTACGACCCTCGCGGCTCAAGGAAGAACGGGAGGGTCGGTCACATCGGTCATGCGCTGTTCGACCCATTGCAGGAGCTCGGTGGCATGGTTGGTCACGTCAACATGATGCCCCTCGCCAAATTCGAGGCGGACGAGCGGTTGGGGGTCGTCGGGATCGGGGGTCAGGTTCCGGATCATTGCCACGCGATCAAAATTCACATAGATCGAACCGATTCGGACCAGATTCATGAGAATCCTCCCAGTGGTGAGCCACGGCCCGGGGACGTCGCAGACGGATCGAAGAAGGCCTGATCCGTCGTGAGGTCACGGTCGGGGTCGGCTCGAAGGCGGGTTGAAGATCGGGTTACTCGGTTGTGATTGAAGAGGCGAATGAGGAGGGAACCAGGACGGAAAAGCTCCCTTTGAGTTCGCAGATGGCTTCTCCGCTGCCCGAAGAGAGGCGCGACTCGCCGCGATGAATGGAAGACAGGCGAGTGACACACCCTTCCCCAACGTTTGCCCCGTTCAATCGGGCGATGACTTCCCGGGTGAGGCGGTCGGCTTCGAGCAATCGGGCTCGGGGATGATTGGCTCGGACCCGAATTGTGACCCGGTAATGGACGAGACGAACCGCTCGCGAGGGATCGTCGGTCATCGATTCCGTCCATGAACCGGGCGAGACGATGGCAAGGGGGTTGGCGTGTGGCTCTCCGAGGGAGCGGTCGACGTCGTCGAGCAGAACGGTGCCGAAGAGACGAGTTGCCGCCAGACACGAAACGATCGTGTCGTAAGCATTACAGTCGGATACGCTCATGAGTCAACCTGTGAACTGCGACGCTCCCGAGGCGGCGAGCCTCGGGTACGTCAGAAAACGATGGTTCGGAACAGGGAGGGGGGGCAACGCGGAACGGAGTCATGGCCACGGCTCGGGTCATCGTGTCAGGCGAGTACCCAGTCGAGGGATCCGGTCGGGATGGATAAGGTTTTCACTGATGAATAACCGAGTCATCAATCGTTCGAAGCTGGCTTCGAAAAGCCTGGCCCGGATTGCGAAGGCCGTGTCGCCGTCTCGCATGATGGCCGCATAGCGACGGGCCAGGACCAATCGGACGACGGCATCGCGCAGAGAGATCCCGTCGAGACCAGGCAGGGAGGGAGTGGTGGTCCGGATGCCAAGCAACCCGTCGACCTCTCGGCTGGCCTGACTGATCTGCGGGTCGAGTGTCATGATTACGAACGAAACGTCGGCCAATCCCTCAGGGGGGGCGACGGGTTCACCTAACCCTGGAGCCATGCCGAGACGGCGAAGTTTCACAAAGTGTTCCCCCACCTCGGCCACCCCAAAAAGGGCTCCAGGGTGAGGGAATCGGTCGACGGGGGCGAGTAACCGAACCACATGACCCGGGTGGAGTCCCGAGTCGGTAAAGGTGACGGAACTGCAGTGGAGGGTCCAGCGATCCGAGGGATCGAAGCTGCCATCGACGCCAGACGCGATGCGCTGATCGTCAGGGAACAGAGGACCCACGTCGGAGGGGGAAAGCAAGGCGACTTCTTCGTCGCTTGCATAGTTGGTGTACGTGGTGTTCATGGTGCCTCGTGGGGGGTCGAATCGGGTGACGGTTTTCGGCGTCGAGATCGTTTCCCGGACGATTGCCTGGACGGATCCTGCGGGGTTGCGATGATGCTGTCGGCGCCACAGGCGGTTGCCACGGCACGAAGCATGGCGTCCGCGGCGTCGAACGAGATTTTGAGCTGGTGGCGGAACTCGGCCGCCTGCTGGAGGATGGCCGTGGCTCGGTCGCGGTCGGCCTCGACCGCCTGGGAGCAAAGAACCGCAAGAGCGGCCAGTGCTTCGACCCGTCCGGCAGGACCAGCGAGGTCGGGGCGGCCGGCGTGTTCGGCGGCGGCGGCGAGGAATTCCGGGTAGCCACGGAAATGGAATCGGGGTGGAGTCATGACTGCGTCCTTTGCGTGATCGCACGTCGCGATGCGAGCGAATGCTGGGGACCCGGAAATCGGGTCCCCAGCGAAAGCGTTTACCTGGCGGATTGGCGTGGCGTTAGCTTGCCGAGAAGGCGGTGATGCCTTCGAGCCAGGCGTGATGAGCCTCGTTCTCGACCTCGATGGCCCCTTCGGCGATCCAGTCGCCTTCGAGGGCGTCGCCCCGGCTCCCGCGAGGATTCCAGTACTCGTTGCGCTTCATGCGGAGCCGGACCTCGGAGCTGGTCAGGGCGATGGCCGTGAAGGGGCGGAGCAAGGGGGCTTCGATGAGCGAGATGCCGCCGAGGAAGGGAGCCTCGAAGACGTCGATCGGCAACCCGAAGACGTTGACACCGGCGTCGATTCGCTGGGCCGCGTGCCCCCAGATGGCCAGGCCGGTCATGAAGTTGGTCGAGACCATCAGAACGTCGGGCGAGCCGCCGTTGGCCCGGCAGCGTTCCAGCGTGTCTCGGACCAGGTCGCTCGGCTTGTAGCCGCTGCCGCTGGTCGGCGCGGTGATCCGGTTGGTCGTGAGCAAGGCTCGCAGGCCGCGCTGCTTCGGCCGACCGGAGACGGTGGGAGACTCGCCGAGGCCGTAGTAGCAGGAGACTTCCATGTCATCGAGCAGGTTCTGCAGGGCGTCCATTCGGTGCTGGTCGAACGGGGTCTGGATGCCGGGCGAGGTCTGATAGCCGAGGCTCGACTGGAGCGAGCCACCGACCTGAACCGGGTGCTGCCAGGTCTGGCAGTACTGGGCGATGCCGGTCGGCTGCAAGGCAACGGCGCTCTGGTTGATCTCGGAGCCGGATCGGCTGTTGCCGATGAGTCGGACCTCGTCGTCGATGGCCGCAGTGGCCGCGGTCGTTCCCTCCACGGCGCGGCGGACCTTGACGATGACGGTCGAGCCTTCCGGGAATTCGAGGACCTCGACGCGTTCGCCCGACGGCAGTTCCAGCACGTCGCCGATCATGAACGAGCTGGCATCATCGAACGCGATCTGTTCGTCGCCAACCGCCACGGCGGCGGTCAGGGTTGCGAGCCGTTTCCGGAACGCCCGGTTGACCATCGAGAACGTGGTGGAACCGACCGGCAGACGTGGCAAGCGGGTGACCAGGGGGCATCGGTTGACGAACCAGTTGGTGGCGACGACGTGAACGTCGTTGCGGATCTGGGCCTGGTGGTCGGACGCGCGCTGAATGCCTTGCAGGAACGTGGTGGACATTGGTCTGTCTTTCTCAAGTGAAGTTCAAGGAAACCATGGAATCGAAGGAACAAACGGTCGGTGGGATCATCCTTCAGAAGCGACGGCGGCCAAGCCCGATGGGGGCATCGGGGTCCTGGCGATTGCCCTGGAGTGCCTCTCGCCATCGCATCAAGACCGCTTCCCCCAGGTTCTTCGGTGGGGGGGCGGCCGGCGCGGTCGCGGTGGATCGGGAATCGCCGGGTGGCGTGGTCCCTCCCCGAGAACTCGGCCGGGAGAAGTGGGCATACTCGGAACTGGCCAGCCAGGCGTTGACGGCGTCGGAGACGGAACGCCCGTCTCGGGTTGCGACACGAATCTGGCCGGCGTCGTCGATGACCTCCAGCTCATCTCGCCAAAGCTTGATGAGCTGAGAGGCGGCCCCCTGAACCAGGGGACGGCTGGCCAGGACGGTGGCCAGTTCTTTTTCCTTGGTGGCGGTCTTGAAGGCTCGTTCCCAGTCCTCGGCCTTCTTCGACCAACGGGCGATCTCCTCCTCTCGCAGGCGATCATTGGCGAGGGATCGCTCGGCGGCTCGATCATTCGCCTCGGAGATCTTCTTCGCACTTGCGGCGGCCGCCCGAAGGGCTTCCAGATCCGACGCAGAGATGCTGACCATCTCGTCGGCGACCGGCGTCCCTTCGTCAGTGGTGTCTGGATTCAACAGGATGCGATACATCGTCATGATCCATACTCGGAGGTCGAGAAATCAGGGGCGGCGGTCGAAGAGTCCAAACGCCATGGGGATGACCACGGTGGTCAGGGCCGACAGCAGGAACAGACTGACGACCATGGCGGCGAGCAATTGCGGAATCATTTCGTGAGCCATGACAGTCCCCTCGTTTTGAGGTTCCGGAATGGCTCCGGCTCTGGCCCGAGTCGGGTCATCCGGACGTGTTTTGATGGTTGATTTCACGGTGAAGAACAGATTCGAGCGTGATGTCACCGTCCGGGCCGGTGACTCAAGGGTGATCAGAGAACATTGATGTCCTGGAAAACGTCGCGAGGGTCGATCTGGTCGGAAGGGAGGCCCGTATCTTGCCTCTGAGCTTTGCAGGCAAGGTAGTTGGCAATCTCCTGTTCGCACTCGGCATATTGAGGGTCGCTCAGACCCGGGAGGCAGAGGCGAAGCAGGCGGGCCAGCATCAGGCCTTCGCAGGTGGGCAGGGTACCAGCCCGGGTGGCAAGGGCCTGGAAGTCGGCCGTAGCCCGTGCCACCGCATCGGCGGTGTAGAGGTCGAACTCGGCGGGATACACGATTTCAATCGCGGCCACCGTCGAGACAGGGGGGGGACCATCGCTCAGGACCGTCAGCGCGAACTCGGCCACCACGCGTTCGGCCTGAGCGAGGACCCGGGCAATCTTGGCCAGGCGGTTGTTGCCGTCGGCCTGATCGAGCATCTTGGCCAGCCCCGACTGGGCACCGGCCTCTCGAACGGGAGTACGGATTAATGAGGCATCCCGATCGACGTCGTCGCGCAGGTCGGCCTTGTTCCGTCGGATCGACTCGGCGCTATCCTTTGGAAATTCAACGATGTCGAATCCTTCGTAAGTCGTCTGACCGCCCTGGGAGTTTTTCTTCTTCGGCAGGAGCCAGCCCGGCCCAATCGGCACCGAACCGTCCGGCTGGACGTAGTCTTCGGGCCCCTGGAGCAAGGGGTGAGCCTGGGTCGTGTCGGAGAGGATCAGCTCGGAGTCGCGGTTGTAATATTCGCGCTGACGTTCGGCGATCCCTTCATATCGAGACTGTCCGATGTTGCGGCAGCGGGGTTTGCGTCGATCAAAGAGCCGGATGATGGGCACCTGACCGAATGGGTGGGGCGTTTTGGCAAGAACCTCTCCATCCTCGGCATAGAGTGTGGAACCTTCACTCGTCCAGTGACGATAGCAGGTGTTGATCGTTTCGCCGGAGTCGTGACGTTCGAGGACGAGGCATTCGAGGTAGCGTTTCCCCTGGTCATCGAGCCGCCACCAGAGCATGTTCTCCGGCAAGATGCAGGAGGCAACGCAGGTGTCGAGCCCGAGTCGAACGACATCGGCTCCGGTTTCGATCGACTCGCCGGCAGGGGCGGGGGGATGATCGAAGCAGATGTCGAGCTGCCCCAGGGTCAGCAAGAGCGGCGCGACGGTTTCGGCCATCCACTGATCAATGGTGGTGCCGCATCCATCCACATCTTGCCACCAGTCCATCAAGGCGTCTGGTCCGGATCGCTTGACCTCCCGGGCAAACAGGCGGGCCAGATGGGTTTCAATGGCCTCGGCCAGGAAGGTCGGGACGGGAGTCCGGGCGCGCCGGAGTTCGTAATCGTCATCGGTGGCCAGGGTGGCGGGATCGGTTCCGAATCCGGAGAGCGGCGTGAACGGGTCGGTTCCCGGGAGGGGAGCGAAGCTATCGGCCTCTCTCGGATCGGGGTATTCACGTTTGTGACGAATCAGGTTGCGGACGGGCAACCCGCGTCGGTCGTAGCCATAGACGGCGTGGCGGTAACGCTCACCCCCTTCGAGTGAGTCGAGCAGCCAGCGCCAGCGCTGGTGGTGCTCTTGCCATTCCACGTGTCTGCGGCTGATCAGTTCGAGTGATTCACGATGGTGCATCATGGGAGTCTTTGGGCTAGCGAACGCGATGGTGGTGAGTCCTCTGGGGTTCCGGCTCCGTCCGATCGGCATCGCCTCGCATCAGAACACATTGCGGGCGGGAACGCGGTTCATCGTCGGTGGTGGGCAGCGGCCCTGCGGGTATCGAATTCGGAGCCCTCCTCGCAAGGCGTCGAGAAGGTCCTCGTGAGGATGCTGGGGGTCTTCGGGCTGATCGGTCCATTGGCCGGCCCGCTTGGCTCGACGATAGTGCTGGAAGGCTCGAATGGTGTCCTCGCAACGCGGGTGAACGAGCAACCGGGTTCCGCCGTCGGCCGGTCTCAGGAAAGATTCGACCAGGGCCAGACCGTCGGTGACGGACGCGCCGCTTGGCCAGAACTGAAGGTTTTTTAACCCCCCTCGTTCGTATTCACCCAGGACCGTGGGCCCGACGGCGGTTCTGGAATTGCCTGCCGGATCCGTGGAGGCGATGGCGATTCGGCCGTTGCAATGCTGTCGGGCGACTTCGAGGATGGCCCTCGCGTCGTGCTCGGCAGGGGTGTTGTCTTGAAGGTATTCGGCGAAGACGTGCACCTCGTCGACCATGCCGGTGGGAGTCGGTTTCGGCACGACCTGGAAGAAGACTGCGCCGGTGTAGACACCCGAATCGACGGCCAGATGCACCGGCCAGTTCGGGTCGTATTCCGCTGACGTGCAGACGTTGACCACGGGGTCGAACTCGGCGAACCAGAGGCCATCGGCCTTGGGGCCGCGGCAAAGGTAGTCGGCTTCGAAGGTCCGTCGGCTGACCACGCGAGCCTTCTGGATCAGGGAGTCGATTCCGTAGTGCCCGGTCGCTCGCTTGGCTTTCGGTCGGTTGAGCGGGTCGTCGTCGCGGTCTTCGTGGCACCAGGAGACGAGCGGACATTCGTGGCATTTTTCCAGGTTGGGGCCGCTTCGTTCCTCGGGGCAGCGTTGCAAGACCTCGAAGATGCAGAAGGAATACAACGGGAATTCGCCGGCTCGGGCTCGCTCGATGAGTTTCGACATCGGGCCATCGACACGGTGCCAGGTCGAGGTCATCAGAACCGAGGCAGAGGTTGATCCTCGATTCATGCACATGCCTAGCGCGGCGTCTCGGCAATCAGGGTCGATCTCATCGACCTCGTCGAGCTTCAGGCTCGGCACATGAGGCCCTCTGACGCTGGTGGGTGAAGCGGCCAGCACGCGAACCTCAGAGCCGTTTGCATAAATCGCCTTGGATTCAGTGAGTTTCTCCAGAGCCGGGTCGTCTTGGGCCAGGTGGGCGAGCGCTTCGTGGGCCTGTTGCGACTGAGCGAGACTGCCGCCCAGGAGTCGCGTTCCATGCTCGGGATCGAACCGGCTCGTCAGGTGGGTTTCAAGGGCTGACAGGTACGACTTCCCTCCTCCTCTGGGACCCAGAACCAACGCGACCGGAGGGCGATTGAGGAAGACGTCGGCGAAAAAACGCCAGGGTGACTGATGCCCGCGACAAACCGCTCGGTGCGGAATCCAGAGGCCGGCATAGGTTCGGACCCATCGCCGCAAGCTCCGCTCAGAGTCGGGGCGCGACTCAAGTCCGATCTCGAGCGATTCGGGTTTTTCTCGTGTTCGTTTCGGCATGGTCGGACCTTTGCCGAATGGGCACCGTCCCTTTCGACGGGAGGCGACCGATAGGGCATCGTGGACGTGGCCCAGACCCGAGCCGGGCCGGAGCGGTTGATCTTGGTGTCTTACACGCGGAATTCCAGAACCGTTGGCTGTCTTGAGCTGCACCTGAGCGAGCGATGACCGAAGGCCGAACTTCAAGAGGGTGTGATCGTGGTGTTGCGTCTGGTCCGATGTCGAACCAGGTCAACTCCGTCGCAACCCGTTGGCATCTCATCTGCACGTCAATTGAGGAATCCCCATCGTCAGCGACGCGACAATCCTCGGTTGTGCCTTGACGTGAAACGCTCCCGCACGTTCGGATTCTTCGGGGTACCGCTCGGCAATCATCGTCGAACGGGATCAAGCAGTCGTTGCAAGAGTCGGTTGAGAGCCTTGGAGGGACTCATTGATACCAGCCCCGGCCCTCGTGAGTGGTGCAACCGTCGTGGCGTTCTATTCTTCATCATCGTGAGAAAGGGCAGGCTTAATTGCGTTTTTCTGAAAATCTTTCTCAAGTTTTTCCGTCGCGACGAGTCAGCCGGTCATGGTGGACGGCTTGACGCCTCCGTGAGGGGGCTCTAGAACAGGTCGTGAGACTCTCCTCGAAGGTCAGCCATCCGGAGTTCGCAATGACGTCATCGCCCCACACCTCGCTTCCGGCAGCTGGCGGCTCGACGGACAATCTCCCTGCATCAGATGTCCTGATCCAAAACTTCACCTCAGTCCGACACACCTCGATTGCCCTCTGTGAGCCGCTGAATCCCGAGGATTTCGTCGTGCAGTCGATGCCGGACGCCAGCCCTGTCAAATGGCACCTGGCGCACACGACCTGGTTCTTCGAGGAATTCATTCTGGCTGCGTTTGCACCAGGCTATCGCGTTCATCATCCTCAATTTTCATATCTGTTTAATTCTTATTATAACGCGGTCGGTCAACGGCTTTCCCGTGCGCAACGAGGACTCATCACACGCCCCTCGGTCCAGGAGGTTTTCGAGTATCGCGCCGCGGTCGACCGAAGCATGACGGAATTCCTGGACGGCGCTGACCTGGACCTGCTTCATCGTATTCGCCCCTTGCTGACCCTTGGCCTGAACCACGAACAACAACATCAAGAGCTCTTGCTGACCGATCTGAAGCACGCTCTGTGGCATAATCCGCTTCGCCCGGTCTACAAACACCGAGATCCGGCTTCGATGGAAAACGCCCCCGCACTGCGGTGGTTGGCCTATCCCGAAGGCGTTCGATGGGTGGGTTATGAGGGAGACGGATTCGCCTACGACAATGAAGGTCCCCGGCATCGGGAATTCGTCAACGGCTTCCGTATCGCATCACGACCGGTCACAAATGGTGAGTACCTGGCATTCATGGCAGATGGCGGCTACTCCCGGCCTGATGCCTGGCTCTCAGATGGCTGGGCCACCGTCCAGCAGCAAGGATGGGTTGCACCTCTGTACTGGGAGCGTGAGGGGGACGAGTGGTGGACCTTCACACTTGCGGGAATGCTGCCAGTCAATCCCGCTGAACCGGTCTGCCACGTCAGCTATTACGAGGCCGATGCGTTTGCCCGATGGGCAGGCGCTCGATTGCCCACCGAGGCTGAGTGGGAGACAGCGGCTGATGTCGCCATCTCCGGGAATTTCCTGGACTCGCGCCGCTATCATCCCGCTCCCACCATCTCCGGTACGGACACCGAACCGGACCAGTTTTTCGGGGATGTCTGGGAATGGACGGCAAGCGCTTATCTTCCCTACCCCGGGTTCCGTCCCGCCTCGGGAGCTGTTGGAGAATATAATGGAAAATTCATGTGTAATCAGCAGGTGCTTCGGGGAGGATCCTGTGTTTCTCCCCGAGATCACCTTCGCCCGACCTATCGCAATTTCTTCTACACAGATGCTCGCTGGCAGTTTTCCGGAATCCGGCTTGCTCAGCTGATCTAAAAACAAATATTTATGTGTTGATATTTATTGGTGCGTGTGTGTTATTGTGAGAATGAGGGACGGTCAATGTCGTCCCTCATCGGTGTGCTTTGCGTGGGCACGTCAAGACACATGCCATCGCTGGACGCGATAATATCCATCCGGATCAGTCCATGACGTTTCCTCGACAAATCGAGATCGCTTGGCAAGTTGATCGAGAAGAGTCGGTGTGTACTTGTGAGAATTCTCGATATGAATCGATTCTCCTGATCTGAATGGCACGACAAGATCAAGCTTTGGAATGGTAACGATCTGATCGGCCTCGCTGATCAGACGCATCTCAACGCGATGATGCTCGGCAGAGAACCGAGCTTCATAGCGAAAGCAGTCGAGATCGAAGTTGCCGCCGAGTTCTCGGTTGATCCGCGTGAGAATGTTCTTCCCAAATCGGGCCGTCACACCTGCGGAATCGTCGTAAGCCGCTTCGAGAACCTTCGCATCCTTGACCAGATCCGTGCCGAACAGAAATCGGTCATCGGTCGAGAGGGTTGTCTGAATCCGTCGCAGAAGTTCGACGGCATCCTCATCGTCAAAGTTGCCGAGACTTGAGCCAAGGAAAACGAGAAGCTTGGGGCCTTTGATGCGATCGGCCACAACACGCAGAGCAGAGTCGTAATCCGACACGATACCGGTGACGTGCAATGCTGAGGAATAATCGTCGATCAGAGTCCGGGCCGATTCTTCGAGAATGGTTTCCGAAATGTCGATCGGAACGTAATGAAGGGAGCCGTAGCGTTCGAGAGCGGCCTCGATCAATCGGCGCGTTTTCGTGGAACTTCCGCTCCCCAGTTCGATCATGGTGGGCGGTTCGTCCCAGCCATCGACCATGTTCTCGGCGTGGTCTCGAAGAATCGCGTCCTCGGTGCGGGTCAGGTAATATTCCGGTTGATCGCAGATCTGTTCGAACAACTCCGAGCCGATCGCGTCGTAAATAAATCGGCAGAGTAAGTACTTGGGTTGATGGGTGAGGCCGCGTTTGACCGTCTCATTCAGTGTTTCGGATTCAAACACCTCGGACGGTTTGACGCGGATTAATTCCAGACGGTGTTGCTTCGGATGTGAAGTCTGAATCGACAAAATGAACCTCGAAGAACGTTGCAATCGTTCGTCAGCAAAGTCGTTGATGGAGCGGCCGTTGTCCCAACATGTCATTGGGTCACGAATGCTTCAGGCGGCTGATGACGATGAGTAGAACAACATCCCACCGGCATGATAGTGCTCCCGACGAACGTCGGAACCACGACCCGGCTGAGACCTTGAAATCACTCGTCTCCAGGAAGTCCGCTCCATCGCACACCACGTTAGAACCTAAGCAATCAATGTCCCAGGGGCAAGTGCTCGGCTCAAGAATCAGACAATTGCTTGATCTATATTTGTGTGGGAGAGGTGAAGAAATCAAGGGAATGTGCATTTTCAAAATGTCATGATGAGATATCTGGATCCAGGCGTCGGATGCGTTTGCTGATGTGGAAGTTGACCGAATCGTAGGGGCGAACCAGATGCCCGGTGTCGAAGAGGGGACGTTGGCTTTCCAGGTCCTCGGATCCGAGGGCTTCGGAGAAAATGGCCTGAAGGTAAGCAACCCCCTTCGGCGAGGGCTGAAATCGCTTCTCGTCGTAGAAGCATCCGGAGAGGGGCCGAGCGTGGATGATCCCCCAGCGATCTCGGAGGCGGTTCGCGTCGATTCCTTCATGAACGAACCCGCCATTGCGATATTGCAGGGTCGCAATGTGGTTGTGTCGGCCCTCGACCAGCAAATCCACTGCCTCTCCGCCGAGTTGCGACGCCTGGAAGCGGTCGAACAGGATGGGGCGGCCGCCGCGCTGGGTATGGCCGATTTTCCGGCAGAAGATCGCTGCGTCGGCACTTTCGTTGCGGCGCTTGCGGGTGAAGAAGGCGTCTCCCAGGTGATCGACCAGGATCTGCTTGACGGCCTCGGCTGCCCCTGAATATTGCAGATTGCCTGCCGGGTCTTTGACCTGTCGGACGGCGCCGAAGTTGTTTCCCTGTGCGTCTTTGATCCCTTCGGAAACGCAAATCAAGGCGTGTTTCTGACGATCGAGAATCTCGGTGACGCGAGCCACCACGGCCTCGGGGTCCACCGCGACCTCGGGGACCAGGATCATGTCGGGCTGGCCGAAGGCCGTCCCCAGAGCGATCATGCCACAATCGCGACCCATGACTTCGATGATGGCAATGCGCCGGTGGCTTTCAGCGGTGGTCCGGATTCGGAGCACATTCTGAACCGAGACAAAGACAGAGGTGGCGTAGCCGGGAGTGGCGAAGTTGACCATCTCCTCCAGATCGAAGGCACGCCCCGGCCGCTTCGAGTAGCGGAACCCGACGGCGGTGTCGGGGTCGGGTTCCCGAACGAATTCGTAAGGCTCGTCCGGGTAATTCAGGCCGAGATCGTTGTCGATGGTCTTGGGTGCCAGGACCACGGGAAGGTAGTCGCAGAGGGCCTGCATGCCGTTGAGGGTTCCATCGCCGCCAATGCAGACGAGACCTTCGATTCCGAGCCGATGGAGGCGATTGACGACGCGTTCGATCATCTCCCGATCGTTGGCTGAGACGTAGTCGCGCGACGCCCCAAGGATCGTACCTCCCCGCGCCGGGTCAAGCTCCGGAATGGTCTGGAACAGGGGGTTCAGGTGAACGTGAGGCACTTCCGGGTTGAGAAGGCCCCCATAGCCCTTGATCAGGCCGACGATTTCAATGCGGAGTTGATTGGCCCGGGTCACGGCGCCCGCAATTGTCGCATTGAGGGCGGGGGTGTCCCCTCCGGCGGTCAAGATTCCGATCCGTTTCATGATTCCTGCTCCGGTCGGCGTGGCAGTTGGTGAAAGCTGACCCGCTGGCGGGAGAAGGTTCCGCGGGCCGACGTGATCGGCGAGCGAGAGGAGGGGCCTCGATCGAGGCAAGGAGCGGGCGACGGCTCGACGCCGTCAGACCAGATGGACGGGGGGGGGAGGCTCATCAATGTCGAGCTGGACCGAGTCTCCGACCGACATCTGACGGCGTTTGCGAAATTCGACCTCGCCGTTGACACGAACCAGGCCCTCGGCGATCAGGGCCTTGGCCTGA
Organism: Tautonia marina; assembly: GCF_009177065.1. Taxonomy (NCBI): domain Bacteria; kingdom Pseudomonadati; phylum Planctomycetota; class Planctomycetia; order Isosphaerales; family Isosphaeraceae; genus Tautonia; species Tautonia marina. Next base: position 42,636 of record NZ_WEZF01000023.1, on the reverse strand, counting down.
CCGCCGTTGTCGACCCAACCGACACGCTTGAGGACCTGAGTCAGATTGATCGGTCGATCACCGACGGGAAGTTCGTTCATGGCCGAGGCCCGATTCTCCATTCCAGCCGCCTTGCAAATGGTCGGCAAAGGCTTTCCCGGCTTCCGCCCCGGCCCGATCGAACATGCTCCGTAGCAAGTCCGGATCACTCTTGGCATCGAGGGACAGTGCGCCGAAGCCGGGCTGATCCTGCGAGGTGTCGGTTGCGATCTCCCAGTCCGGCGTCACGTCCTGCGGCGTTCCGCGGTCGAGGGCGTCCCAGTACGGTTGAAGCATTGTCCGGAGTTCGTCAGGAAGGGCGGGTTGGGCGAGCTTCAAGGTGTGATCGACCGCCTGCCCGGCGCGACTGGTCAAGATCGGGGTCCGACTCTGGGGAGCAAGGCTCACGATGAACACGGTCACCACGATTCCCAGGACCGCCCCCTCGATCCCTCCGAGAAGCATTCCCAGATGCCGGTCGTAGGCTTCGAACTTCCATCGCCTCAGGGTCGCCCGGATCGACCAGGCGACCCCGAACACTCCGGCCGAAACCGCCACGTAAAGCACGAGCATCGCCAGAGCCCGGGCCACAATCGGTTGGCCCGGAAACTGAGGAGCGAGTTGCGACGACACGGGAACAGCGACCGCATAGCCCAGCCCGAGCGAAAGGATACTCGCCAGTTGCCAGGTAATCCCTCGCCAGGCTCCCCAGATCATTCCGGCGATGATCACTCCCACCATGGCAAAATCATAAGGTGTCATCCGGACCCTCCGTGCTCCGGTTTCCGATCGAACGTCCATCGCCCTCAGGCTTCATCCTATCCGGGCGCTGTCCAGGGAGGAAGGCAAGCTTGCGATTGCGGAGGACGAGGACACCTCATCCCAACCCGGGAGCGACCCTTGGATCGCTCCATGCTTCGCCCAGGTTGAGTCGTCGAAGAAAATCGTCGATGGAGAGCGAAACGGGGCGCATCAGGCCGGGCAGGACCGCATTGAGCCGGGGAGTCAACAACCCTCCTTGCAAGGGGCGCGGGGCGCCTTGACCCAGCTCCGCCGTGGGCTTTGAGGCGATCGGGGACGGGTCGAGTCCAAAGCCCTCGGCGATCGCTTTCGCGAAGTCGGGACGGCTCAAGACCTCGGGGCCGGCCACATGAAAGAGGCCGGAGTGACCGTCCTCGATCAGTCGAATGACGGCCAGGGCAACGTCGGGTCCGTAGCTCGGGCTTGAGCGTTGATCGGAAGGGACCATGACCGGCTCTCCGGCGATCAGGCGCCGGATGACCTGATAGGCGAAATTCTTCCCCTGACGTTCCGGACCGTAGACCCAGCTTGTGCGAGCGATGAGCGCGCGATCTCCCAGTTCCCGGGCGATCGCGCGTTCGGCGTCGAGCTTGGCAAGGCCGTAGACGTTGGGAGGATCGGGGGGAGATTCCTCAGAATCCGGCCCGTTGGTCCCGCGGAAGACATAATCCGTGGAAAAGTAGACGAACCGACCCCCCAGATCAGCCGTCACCCGAGCCAGATTGAGCGGCTCGTCCAGGTTCGACGCTCGGGCCGTGGCCGGGTCGTGTTCGCAACCGTCCACCCAGGTAAACCCGGCCGGGTAGAAGACAACCTGCGGACGCTCTTGGCGCACCCAGGCCACGGCCGCCTCTCGGTCCGAGGCCTTCAGCGGGTAGAGGCCCGGGTAAGCGACCGTGGCAAAAGTGCCCACCGCGTCGTGGCCGCGATCGGCCAGGTGCCGGAGCAGCCAGCCGCCGATCTGACCCGAGCCGCCAATGACAATCGCCTTCATTACGATCGGAACCCTTTGCGGCGCAGGAAGCTATAACGCTGGAGCGAGTCCTCGATGATGGGTGAGGTCGTTGCCGCCGGCTGGAATTCATCGACCTCGACGGCCTTGCCCTCCAGGTACTTGTAGTCCTGGAAGAACCGGCGGAGCATTTGAAGCCGATGAGGAGGCAGTTCGTCGGCCTCTCGGAAGCTGTTGAACTCGGGGTCACCAACCGCCACGGCAAGAATCTTGTGATCTTTCTTGCCCGAGTCGATCATCGTCATCAAGCCGATGGCCCGGGCGGTGACCAGGGTCATCGGGGCCAGAGACTCCTGGCAAAGCACGAGGACGTCGAGCGGGTCGTCATCTTCGGCATAGGTCTGGGGAATGAAGCCATAGTTGGCGGGATAATAGACGGCCGAGTAGAGGACTCGGTCCATGCGGAGCAAGCCCGTGCGCTTGTCCAGCTCGTATTTGATGTTCGCCCCCGTCGGAATCTCGACGATGGCGTTAAAGACCATGGGCAGATCTTCGCCTGGGGTCACGTCGTGCCAGGGGTGGAGCATCGGCGAGAAGGGCCTCCGGAGATCGAACCGAAATGGTCGGGCTCCTTCGGCCCGACCGGATCGAGCCCATCATACCAGGAAGCTCCGCGCAAAGGAGCCATCCGAAGGCCGATGTCTGCCAATCTCCTCCCCTGATGTTCGAAACCGACGGCGAACCGTTCGGTTCGGTCAACGGTTATGAGCGGTGTCCGCCAGGTCGTCCGCCAGACGTTCAAGGACTTCCCGGGTCAATTGAAACGGGCTTGCCTGCCGTTTCCGGGTCTGGGCATCGAACGAAAGGCGATCGAGCCGAAGGGTCCCGGTCTTGTTCAGCCGGACCTCGTAGTAGGAGCGCAACTGGCCCCTGGGGGTTGGGGTCTGGCTACGCAACTCGACCTCGCCTCCCTGAGCGTCCACCTCGATGACGACCAGCGGTTCCATCAGGTAGGTGACCTTCTTGGCGAGCCGATCTCCCCAGTCCCTCAGATCGTCAATGGTCCATTCTGGTCGACCGGGGTCGATCAGCGCGAAGTCGAGGTGTTCGAGGTTCACGCCGACCGGGGTATTGGAAACGACGTGCAGCGTCAGCGCGTCCGGCCCGTCCTGGGCCGAGACGATGCCGGGCTGGTCGGGCCGGGCATCAAGCTCGGCGGCGATCGCGGTGCTCAGGCTCATGGGACTGGCCTCCCAGGGGTCGGATCGTGTGATCCGTCCCGTCGAATGAGAGAAGGGTGGGACGCCCCTCGACGCAGGTCTCCAACTGGACCGGGCGCGTCCAGAGGCGATGCAAGTGCCGAAGCGTGTCCTGGGCGTGGTCAAGCTTCAGGTCGACGCCGAAATACTCTTGTTCCAGGTACAGTTCACCTCGGTTCCGGTAGTTGCCGTCCTTGATGCGGATGATGGGCCGACCGAAATTGGTCAGGCCAAAGAGGAGACGCTCCTTAATCTTCTTGAATTCGCGGCTCTCGATCTCGTAAAGCTCGGCCTGATCGTTGTGCCGGAAGCTGAACATTTGATGCCTTCGGCAAAAGTCGGGCGTGAGGAAGGTGTCGATGAAGGTCACGTCGCTATGAATGCGCCGCACTTCAAAAATCTTCTGACGGCCGAGGCCGGCGCCGGTATCCCAGGTGCGTCGCGTTTCGTAATCGTCGCACGACTCGTACTCGGGCCCGAACTGACCTTTATCCCAGCGTTCTTCGATGTCGCGTAACAGCTCAATGCCCAGCTTGTACGGGTTGAGGCGGCCGGGCTGGGTGGCCATGGTGCCGGAGTGGTGGTCGGCATAATCAACCAGCTCCGAGCCGTCGAGCAGGCGGGTCGTCATCATGGTCGAGTGCCAGTAAGAGGCCCAGCCCTCGTTCATGATCTTCGTCTGACCCTGGGGAGCGAAGTAGTAGGCTTCCTCCCGGATGATCGCCAGCACGTCTTGCTGCCAGGCATTCAAAGGGGCATGCTCAAGGAGAAAGAGCAGGATGTCTCGTTCCGGTTGCTCCGGGAATCGTCGGGCCTTGGCATGTTCCGCCTCGCGCTGACGGGCGGCTTCCTTGAGGGCCTCCGGGGGGTTGACGAAACTGTCCATGTAATCCTTGCTGCGGAACTTATCCGAGGGCGGCGTCTGATCGGCCTCGTTCGAGAAGTCGTAACGATTCGGTGCGTCGCGCCGCTTGATGAATGGCGAGTGAATGTCGATCAGGCTGTCCAGGCAAAGGCAACTGTCGATGAAGTTTTCGACTGTCTCCTCGCCGAATCGTTCCATGAACGATCGGATGCGATTGCCGTGGTTGGCCATCTCGTCCATCATCTTGCGATTCGTCGGCGCGAAGCAGATGTTGTTTTTGAAAAAGTCGTTATGTCCGTAGACGTGTGCCATCACGAGTTTTTGATCAACCGGCATATTGCATCGCAGCAGATAGGCGTAGCAAGGGTCATTGTTGATGACCATTTCGTATATCTTCTGCAAGCCGTAGCGGTATCCTTTGGAGAGTTGTTCATATTCCATGCCGAACCGCCAGTGCGGGTATCGGGTTGGGAATCCTCCCAGGGCGGCGATTTCGGAAAGCTCGTCGTAGTCCAGTACCTCGAAGATGGTGTCGTAGAAATCGAGGCCAAAGGAGCGGGCGTGTTCCTCGATCTCTACCTGTAAGGCCCGGAGGTCCGCCGGCAAGTCGTGCTGAGTACTGACGAAAGACATGATGAGTCGCGCTCCGCGAGACGTTCCGGTCGAAAGCAGCGTCGGGTGGCTCGGCCGATCGGAAGATGATCTGATTCACACGCGTCCGGGGACTGCAACAGGGTGAGCCGGGTCGGCAAACGGGGCATGTCTACGATCGAAGGCCGAGAGACTGGTCAGGCCGGCGTTCAGCGGCCTCGGCCGAGAAACTCCTTGATCGAGTCGTAGATTCCTTCCTTGTCGCGAATCTCCGAGAGGGCCAGGTTCGGCTCGTTCTCGAAGGCGTCCTCCAGTTCTCGAATGAACTCGCCCGAACCATAGGGGCTCTCAACCTGGCCATAGCCGAAGAGGTTGCACTTGGGAAGCAGACCTTTGCGCAAGAGTTCCACGCAATGACGATTGTCTTCTCCCCAGTTGTCGCCGTCGGAGAAATGCAGGACGTAAATATTCCAGTCGGCCGGCGGGTGGTCGGCCTCGATGATCTTGTGGGCCAGGCGGTAGGCCGAGCTGATTCGCGTGCCGCCGGACTCTCTCGTGTGGTAGAAGGTGTGCTCGTCGACCTCCTTGGCTCCCGCGTCGTGAATGATGTAGCGGGTGGTCACGCCGTCGTACTGGCTTCGGAGCCAGGTGTCGATCCAGAAGGCCTCGATCCGGACAATCTCCTTCTGGTCGTCCGTCATGCTGCCGGAGACGTCCATCAGGTAGAGGACGACGGCGTTGGTTTGCGGCAGGTAGATCGGGTTCCAGGAGCGATAGAGCTTGTCCTCTCGGACCGGAATGACGATCGGATCGTCTGGGTTGTAGGTGTTCGAGGCGATTTGTCGCTTCAGGGCCTTCTTGTAGGTGCGCTTGAAGTGCCGAAGGCTCTCGGGACCAGCCTGTCGGATGCCGGTGTAGCGATCCTTCTCCTCGATGATATTGGCTTGTCCTTTGGGCTGGATGCGGGGAAGCTCCAGTTCCTCGCCGAGGATCTCGGCCAGTTCGTCCATGGTCAGTTCGACTTCGAGGATGTGCTGGCCAGGGCTGTCGCCCGCCTGGCCGGCCCCTTCCTCGCCGTCTCCGGATCGACCGATCGGCTGACCGACGTCGCCGGGACCCTGGCCGACCCCGCCAGACCCCTTCGGGCCGTAGCGGAATTCGGGCAGGTCAATCGACGGCATCGGGATCGAGACCAGCTCGCCGCCGGTCTTGCCGATCATCTCGCCGTGCGTGATGTACTTCTTCAGGTCCGCCTTGATCTTGCCGCGGACAATCTGTCGGAAGCGGTTCTGGTCCCGCTCGATTTTCCGTACCAAGGCCCACGCCCCTCGCCACTGTTGAGATCGGGTGGGTTGCCCGCCGGCGCGACGAACCCGTCGGCGCGGCAGGAGCCGCCCCATGCCGGGACAACCCGCCCTGCCTGCACGATGCGAAAGAACCGGGGAGCTGACATCCACCGCCGATCGGTCGAGATGGCCCACGGTCTTGGCCTGCACCGGGGGCCATCTCGGGGAAGGTCTGGCCGGCTTAGCCGCCGCCGCGCTTCACGTCTCCTCGGGCGAAGATGCTGGCCACGTAGTTCAAGACGTCGGTGGCTGAATCTTCGTCGTAGCCGTAGTCTCGGATCAGGCGACCCTTGACGATGTCGATCTTCTCCTGCGTGTCCTTGTCCACCACGCTGGAGACAAGACTCGTCAGCTTGATCGTATCCTTCTGGTCCTGGAACAGTTTCAGTTCCAGGGCCTTTTGAAGTCGTTCGTTCGTCTTGTAGTCGAACGTCTTGCCATCGAGTGCCAGGGCACCGATGTAATTCATGATCTCCCGCCGGAAGTCGTCCTTGCGGCTCTCGGGAATATCGATTTTCTCCTCGATCGACCGCATCAGGCGCTCGTCGGGTTCCTCCGGCTGGCCGGTGTACTTGTTCTTGACCTTCTCCCGCTGGGTGTAGGCTTTTACGTTGTCGATGTAGTTGCCGCAGAGCCTCGTCAGGGCCTCCTCGTCGGCGGCGATGGCACGCTGGACCTCGTTCTTGACGACATCCTCATATTCTTCCTTCACGACCGCCAGCAGATGCTTGTAATGTTTGCGGACTTCCTCGTTGTTGATCAACGAGTGGTGCCTCAGACCCGACTCAAGCTCGTTCAGCACCATGAACGGGTTGACGGAACGCTCCTCGGCGTGGGCGACCAGGGCGTTGGAGATCTTGTCCTGAACGTATCGAGGACTGATGCCGAGCATCCCTTCGCGTTCGGCCTCTTCCTTCAGTTCCTTGATGTTGTCTTCGGTGAAGCCCGGCAGGGTCTTGCCGTTGTAGAGCTTCAGCTTTTGCATCAAGGTCAGGCCGGCGTTCTTCGGTTCCTCCAAGCGAGTGAGGATGGCCCACATGGCCGCCACTTCCAGCGTGTGAGGCGCGATGCGCTTGCCGGTGACGCGGCGGCTGTTGTAATCCTTTTCGTAAATCTTGATCTCGTCGGACAGCTTCGTGACGTACGGCACGTCGATCTTGACGGTTCGGTCGCGCAGGGCTTCCATGAACTCGTTTGACTGAAGCTTCCGATATTCGGGCTCGTTCGTATGCCCGACGATCACCTCGTCGATGTCTGTCTGCGCGAACTTCTTCGGCTTGATCTTGTGTTCCTGACTCGCGCCAAGCAGATCGTAGAGGAACGCCACATCGAGTTTTAAGACCTCGATGAACTCGATGATTCCCCGGTTGGCGATGTTGAACTCGCCATCAAAGTTGAAGGCTCTTGGGTCCGAATCCGAACCATATTCGGCGATCTTGCGGTAGTTGATATCGCCGGTCAGTTCGGTGGCGTCCTGGTTCTTCTCGTCCTTCGGCTGGAAGGTGCCGATGCCCACACGGTCCTGCTCCGAGAGCAGGACTCGACGCACGCGAATATCCTCCAGGACCCGGGTCCAATCGCCTCCATATCGCTCCAGACGTTCCTTGAACATCTGCCGGCAATACGGATCCAGCTCACCGACGATCCGAACCTGGAAGTCGTCCGGGCCGCGGCCGGCGTTCAATTCCGCCAGGAGATCGGCCCGATACTCGGGAGGAATCAGGTGCAAGGGTTCCTCGTGCATCGGACAGGGAACCCAGTGAAGCTCGCCTTCGGGGCCATCCTCTTTCCAGTCGAACGTATAGAGCGCTCCGTCGTCGGTTTGAGAGTAGAACTCCAGCCCTTTCTTGAGCAACCGGGCAATGGTGCTCTTGGAACTGCCGACCGGTCCGTGGAGCAAGAGCACGCGACGTTCGGTTCCATAACCCAGGGCGGCACTCTTAAGCACGTTGACCAGATTCATCAACGGTTTTTCGAGTCCGAAAATGGCGTCGTGTCCGTCTTCGATCGGGTCATCGAAGAACCTGTAACGGACAAACTTCTCCTTGTGGATGATGATCTCTTCGGTGCCGAAACTCAAAATCATATCATAGACCCGCTGGTACGCGTTGCGCGTGACCTTGGGGTCCTGGGCGACGATCTCAAGATATTCCGAAAACGTCCCTGTCCAGTGCTTCTTCTGGTATTCCGCCAGGTTCTGGCGGCGAGCGATCTTGGCAATCAAGTCCGATCCGGCCGTCATGCGGTGTCCCTCCTGACTGCTCGGTGCCTCCGGACGCGACGGGCGACGCGTTGGACGACGCATTTGGGGCGCACGAACGCGTCGGGGAGGCAGCGCGAGCCTTCTCCCACGAGCCAACCGGCGCCTGCGCAGGGGGCGATGAACCTCGAACTGAGGCGATTCCGAATTGTCAAATGTGTCGTGGGGGATGGGCCCGGCCCGGGCGACAATCGACGAATGATGAAACGCAAAAGCTGGTCACGTTGGCGGGCAAAACAGCCGGAGCAGCGGGAACAAGACAGGCTGCTCGGTTGTCAGGCCCGGGCCTGATCGACTCCTCTAATCCTCACACCCGGTGGCGTTCATGTCAAGCGCAACACGTCGACCGTGATGATCACGAGACCATCGGCAGCGCTTCGGAAACCTCCCCGGAGGACGTCGATTTCGACACCACCACCGAGCGATTTCCAAGCTCGACCAGGGCCGCGAGCAGGCCCAGGCCAACCACCAGCGTGACGTAGTGCGCGTAGCTGTCGGCCGCTGGCAACACCCAGGGTTGGGGGGGCAAGGACAGGACCAGCACGTAGGCCAGACCCACTGGAAAAGCCGCCGCAAGCCCTCCCAGAAAGAGCGTTGCGACCAGGTGTCCTCCCTCCGCTCGGAGCAGGCGGCCGTACCCTCTCAGCGCGCCTCGCCACCCGCCTCGACACCAGGGAGCCGCGCCGACCAGACCCACCAGGGCGACGGCTGCCCCCTGCATCGTCAACAGGCCCCAGCCTCCCAGAACCGGGGCAAGTACCGATCGAGCAATGCCATCGGGGACATACGGAAGCGACAGATATCCCATCGTGGCCAGATAGCGAGCCGGCATCACGACCAGACATCCCAGGATCGCCGCCGGGAGCAGGGCGAAGATGGCCGCGACCTCGATCGGCTCGACATCGCTCGAACGCTCGGCTCGGCGCAGCTCAACCAGGACCCAGGATGCGAGGAGACCGTCGGAGATCAGCATGACGACCGGAACCACCAGGGGCTCGATGTACAACCCGCCGACGATCGGCAGATCGTCGCCAGACGCCACCATCGCAACCAGCCGGTAGAGCCCATACACCGAGGCCGCAATCCAAGAGACGGTCACCCACCCCGGTTTGACCTCGACGTGCTCGTCCGTCTCGTTGGTTCGCCAACGATCGCCCGAGAACCGGAACGCCACAAAGATGGCGATTCCGAGCAACACCAGGAGATCCGCCAGGCTGAACAGGTCGCGCAGTGGGGTCAGTCCTGCCAGAATCCCCTGTTCCACAGCCGCCTCGGGGACGGATCGGGTCCGAGTGAGCAACGAAAGATCTGCCAGGCCCGACGGCCTCCTGTAGCGCAGCAACAGCGCCGAGGTCCACGAGATTACCGACGCTCCCAGCAAGATCATCACCAACCGGGCCGACGCCCGCAGCCGTTCCACCGCCGCGCCGAGCAACCGAATATGCCCCGGCAGATCGAGCAATTGTCCCAGGGCTCGAACCGGTCCCTGAAGGACCAATGCCACCAGTAAGAGCACCAGCAGCCCGAGCATCCAGGCCCAGAATCCCTCGGATCCGGGAACCGCCCAGGCCGAGGAGAGGGTCTGGCCCCAGAACCAGCGACGAAGCGCCAGCAAGGGCATCTCGAACTCGTCGGGGACGGTCTGTGCCCAGAAGATCGGAAAGCGCAGCAGCAACGGATTCAAGGCGTCGTCTCCCGAGCGCAGCGGTGTTCGGGGGGGCGGCGGCGATCCGTCTCGATCGGAGACGCATCGTCAGGTCGACGACAATTGTAACGGCCCTGAGCGTTCCGGGCATGGGGCAGCCCGGCCAGATTCGCAAGCGGCGGATCTCCGGGACGAATCAGGGCTCCTCAGGGGAAATCGTCTCCCGAGGCTCGTCTCAGACCGTCGTCTCCCGACCGTAATGATCGGGGAGCAAGGGGAGAGCCTCCCGCCACTCCTGCCTCAGAGACGTAGAGCCGGAGGTATCGGTAGTAAACCTCCAGGGTCATCGCGGCCAGGGCGGTCGCATACACCCGGCCGCCGTGCGTGCCGTAGCGTGTCGGGTCGGGGTCCCAGCTTCCGGCCTTGTGCCCCTCGCGATGCTGAAGGCTCACCAGGGTGTCTCGGACGAGCGGATTCCAGCGATCCCAGGCCGGGCCGCCGCTCTGATACATCGCCAGAGTCGCATAATACCAGTAATAACTGTTGAACGCGTCTGCTGAGGGGGGATGCTGGAGCAGGTACGAGGCCGCTTCTGTACTGGCCGCTCCAGGGCCGCCGAAGCCGAGAAACTGACGGCAAACCCAGGCTTCGGCCGACATGACCGGATCGGACGGTCGAGACGGCTGATACCGGGCAAGCCCCTCCGCGTCGCCGTCCGCGACCCGCTGCAACCAGTTCCGTGCCGATTGCACTGCATTCGAAGGAACCTCGATCCCCACTTCCGACGCCGACTTGAGCACCATCACCACCCAGCCGAGTACGCTCGTATCGCCGACCGGAGGATGGGGTTCGTAATTCCAACCTCGACCCCCTTCGGCCGGAGTCCGTCGGATCTCGCCACGAGGGGAGTAGCGCCAGCCCATCAGGCCCGGGTACTGGCTCTCCACCAGAAAGGCGACAGCCCGCTCGACCGGCGCTTCGAGCTTCGGGTCGCCGCTCAGGGCGTAGGCTTCCGAGAGGGCCAGGCTCGCCATCGTATGGCAGTACATTCCCACGGCCCGACTGGGGCCTCTCAGGTCGCCGTCCGCCTTTTGAATGGTCAGCAAAAAGTCGATCCCCCGGCCGACGACCGGGGCATATTTGCCATCGAGATGCGTGTAACCGGAGCCCAAAAACGCCAGCAAGGCCAGGCCGGTGACGGCCGTATCCGCCTCCCAGTAGAAGCATTCGCCGTGGCAGATGTCTCCGGGGGGGCAGTGGCTCGTGAAACTGGTGTCTCCTGAGGCGGGGGAACCGTCTCGATACCGCGCCGTCCCGGCATTCCAGCGGCCGTCGGCATCCTGATGCCGGGCGAGCCAGTCGAGGGCCAGTTCCACCGCTTCCTCACTGGCGGCGCTCGCCCCGGCTCGACGAGCGAGTTCGGGGCGGTTCGGGTCGAGTCGGGGACGATAGACCTCGGGCACGTCGTCCAGGGTTCGCCGTTCGACGGCTCCTTGCATGCCGGGCAACTCCGGCAACGTTCTGGGAATCAGGCGATCCAGATCCAGGGCCGCGACAGGCGCTGATCGGTCGGCGATCCGGGCCGGGGAGCGATCGGGAGCGGGACGGGCCGCGACCCGAAGATCCGCCTCGGGCACATCGAGCGGTGACTCCTCGGCCTGACGGGCCACCGGGCGGCGATCCGGTCCCACGACCGCCTCCGGGTCAGCCTCCGAGGGGGGCTCCGCCTCGGGAACGAATCCCTCGACGCTTCCGGGCCTTGCCTCGGCGACTGGGAGCGGAAACGGCTCGGACTCCTGACGATTCCGGTCGGGAAGGGGAACCGGTTCGGCCCCGGCCCGTGAGTCCAGAGAAGGCAAATCGGAGGAGTCTCGTGGCTCCGGCACAGGGCGGAATCCTCCTCGACCGGGAGCTTCGGGAAGTTCGGGGCTCGGAATCGAGGTTCGAGCATCCGGCCGAGGGCGGGGACGAGCGTCGGCCACGTCCGTCGTTTCCGGAGCCGTCTCGGCGGCAGCCCGAGGAGCCATTGGAGCCGGTTCGGTCTGATTGTCGAGGCGATCAGGAACCGATCCGAGGATCGGGTCGGGCTGATCGAGGTCGGGCAACGGGGGAGCAATCTCGGATCGAGGTGACGGGCGGAGTCCGACCCGATCGTCACGAAGGCCTGGGCGAGTCGCCAGCCGATCGAGATCGGGCAGGGGGACCGCGGCGGGTCGATCGGCAGGACGATTGTTGCCGATCACCGCGGCCACGTCGGCCTGGTCGATCGCCGATGGCTCGATCATCGGAGGGGAATCCGGTGCCGGCTCGAAGCCCCGATCCCGCGCCGCCAGATTGCTGGGGAGGCTCGGCTCGGGAGCGAGCTGGACGTCGGAAATCTCGGGAGCCGCGGGCCGATCGAGGGCCGGCGGCTGGGGCCAATCGTCCGGCGTCACGTCGGGGCGGGTCGCCCCTCGGACTTCCGGATCGATCGTGTCGAGCAAGGCGAGCGACGCCAGGTCTCGGTCGGCCGCAAGTCCACCTCCCTGGCCGTTCGGCCCGGTAGCGGAGGTGTCGAGGTCTTTCGCTCCTCCACCAGCTGAAAGGGGGGGCATGGTAACCCGGATTTCTCGGATGCCCGGCCCGTCGATCACCTGACCATCCGGCATGCCGGGTGTGATCAGCTTCGAGAGTTCCTCGCCACTGTAGAAGACCACGCCCATGTGAGCGAGGATCGACAGCACGAGGCACTTTCTCAGCACCCGTCGAGATCCCCAGCCGGTCCAGACGATCAGGGCCAGGAGCAGGCCAATCACGCCCAGGGTCGTCCAGGCGCCGACGTCGGCCTGAAGCAATCGGAGGAACGGTTCCAGATTCAGGCCGGTCATTTCTCCTCCGGTCGTCCATTCAAGAAGTCCCCCGACCCTCCGGGTCAAAGGACGCCGGCGGGAGAGTGAACCGGGTTGGATCACTCCCCGCCAGGGGGTGCGTCAGAAGTTTCGCAAGGAGTCAGGAATCTCGACCCGGATCGGCTGCGAGCCCCGGGACTGGCCTCCGATCCCGAAGTGGGGACCGGCCGAAGCATTACGAGGGGACGACGTTGCTTGAGCCGCTGTTGTACCCTTTTCGGCCCGGCTCGCCTGAGCGGCCGCGAGCACGGCGATGGCGTCCACCGTCTCGGCTCCAAGCCGATCGAGGGCGTTTTCGAGCGATTCGACCCGGCCCATCAAGCCGTCGTAGGCGACCAGTGCCAGGATGGCCAGCGCAACGCCCGCCGTCAACGGGGCCAGCGATCCCGCCAGCGCAGGACCCCACGCGGCCGAGGTTGCCGCCCCGTCCAGGCTTGCCAGAGCCCGACCCGCGGCCAGGAGCGTGCCCAGCAATCCCACCAGCGGAGCCAGCGCCGCGATCCGACGCAAGGTCCCGACGTTCCGCCTCAGTCGATCGACCTCAACCTGTCGGGCCAGGCTCACGGCCCGTTCCAGGTCCGCTGCGGGGCGTCCCCAGCGGCGGATGGCCGCGAGGGCAATCCGGGACGCCGGGCTCGGGTTCATCTCGCAAAGGTCGGTCCCTTTCCCCTTGTCGAGTTGCCCGTCTTCCAGGCGGTCGCGGAACCGATCGACAAAGCGAGTCGGCAATACGCGAGCTGTTCGCAATCGAAGCGATCGCTCTCCCAGAACGCTGAGACCAAGCAATCCGCACGCCGCCAGCCCTCCCCAGGTCATCCGGTCGGCGGGGGGGGTGTTCTGATACCACGACCGGGCCTGTCGGGCGAACCACTGAAGTTGCTCCGACGCGACCGTCGAGGCTTGCTCCAGGTTCGACGGTCGATCGGCACCTCCCAGCAGCACCACCAAGCCCATCGCCAGCGCCGGGCCGACCAGCCTTCGACGCGACACCAGGCGGCTTTCGATCGCAATCCGACGCATGGCGAACGTCCTTTTTCTATGCGCGGGGCGTCGCGAGTCACGAAAATCAGCCACGCCGACCCGATCCCGAACCCGCACCGACCGCCTCTCCTGAGACCCGCCGCCGCGCCACGGACAGCCGGCGATTCGCCTCGGCGGAGGCCGGTTCGTCCGGAAATCGCGAGCGGAGCCTCTCATAAATGTCGGCGGCGTCGGCCCAGCGATCGAGTTGTTCGTAAACTTTCCCTGCTTCGAGCAAGGCCAGGGCCTGCCATTTCGGCGCATCATTGTACGACGGCAGAATATCAACCTTGAGGAATTCGCGGAGGGCTTCCTCGTATTGCTTTTGGTGGAAGAAGGTTTCTCCCCTCATGAACTGAGCCATCGCAGCCAGTTCTCCCCCCCTGCGAGCGTCGATGACAGCCTGATAGGCCGTTCGGGCCTCCTCAAACTGCGGGGGAGCTTGACTTTGCAAGGCTCGGCCTCGGGCATAGTCGAGGTCGGCCATCTGGGGCAGGTCGGGGACCTCGGCCTTGAGGGCGTCGGCCAGGGCCAAGACGTCCGACCAGCGTTCCTGCTGCACCAGGGCCTGAATGAGTCGCAACCGGGCAGTCGGTAGCCACGATTCCGCCTCCCGATCCTCCGGAGTGGCGTCGATCAAGGCTCGGAATCCGGCTTCGGCCGCCTCGGGATTACCCTTGCGGAAGGCGACCTCGGCCGACCAGAACCCCGCTTCTCGGACGTAGCTGCCATCCGGGAAATCGCTGACGAGCCGGTCGAAGGCCCTGCTCGCCTCGTCCCACTCCTGCCGCTCGGCCCGAGCCCGACCTGTCCGATACAGGGCGGCCTGAAGAATCCGAGGCTCCGTCTCCGCGCCCTCGTCCGTCAATAGTTCGAGCCGGGTGATGACCTCCTCGAACCGGCCTGCCTGGAAGGCCGATTCCGCCAGGTTCAAGCGGGCATCGTCGGCCTGGGGAGATTCCGGGTACTCCTCAAGCAAACGGAGAAAGACCTGATCGGCCTCCTCGATTCGATCACTGTCCAGGTAGGCCCATGCCAGTTCCGCGAGCAGAAGATCCACCGCTTCCACCGGTTCGGGACGCTCGGAGGCAAGCAAGGTCTCGAAGATGGGCACGGCCTCATCCGGCTGGCCGGTCTCGACCAGTAATCGAGCCCGGGCCAGGTCGGCCTTCGGGGCCTCGATCGAATCGGGATGATGGGTGGCCACCCAGGCGAACGCCGCAATTGCCTCGTCGGTCCGATCAAGTTCCTGCAGCGCTCGCCCTTGCACATACGACGCTTCCGCCGCCAGCGGGTCGCCTGGTGCCTCTGCAACGACCTTGGCAAACGACTCGACGGCCAGTTCCGGACGCTCCGAACCCATCAAGGCCCATCCGAGACCAGACCAGGCCCTTACTCGCTGATCCGGATCACCGTTCTCTGCTTCGGTCAGGGCGCGGAAATGACGCTTGGCCCGGTCCCATTGCTCGGCGGCCAGCGTCTTCTCCGCCAGCCGGAGGCGGGTTGGCCCGAGGACCGGACTCTCCGGAAATCGGTCGGCCAACTGGGCGATCGTCTCGTCCGCTCGATCCTCCTGGCCCGTTTCAGCCAGACCCAGGGCAATCCGAGCCAGGGCGTGATCGGCCGCGTCGCCATCAGGCCGAGCCTCGACGAACCGGGTCAGGGCCGCGATGGCCTCGTCGAACCGACCAGCGTCGAAGTGACCTTGCCCAACCAGATACAGCGCATCCACCGCGTAAGGGGCGTCGGGAAGGTTGGCCAGCTCGTCAAGTTGCCGGATCGCCTCCTCCTCCCGACCGGCCGCCTTGTATGCCAGCCCGAGGTAATAGCGAGCGGCCTGGGTCGTTTCCGGGGCCGCCTCGGGACGTGCCAGGAGTTCGTCGAGTAACCGAATCGCCTCCTCAGGCTGCTGCGCGTCGAGCGAGGCTCGGGCTTCGATCAAGAGCGCAGGGGAGTGCAGTGGGCTGTCACTCGACCCCTGCCGGATCTGGCGAGCCAACTCGATTGCCCGGTCTTGCTGGGAGAGCTTCAAGGCCAGGGAGGCGGCCTGGAGCAAGGCATCATCGACCCAACGGTCGTCGGGATAGGTTGCCACCAGCCGCTCGAACCGTGCCAGAGCTTCGGCCAGTTCGCCGGATCGCTCCGAGGCCTCGGCCGATCGAAAGAGCAGGGCGGGGGCGGTCGAGGTGTCCGGGAAGCGTTCCAGGGCCTCGTCAAAGACGGTCATCGCCTCGTCCAGGCGGCCCTGCTTCATCGCGCCAAGACCGATCGTGTACGAGGCCCTCGCGGCCAGTTCGGGAGACGGATCGTTTCGAAGCGGCTCAAGCACCTCGACCATCTCGTCGAACCGTTCGAGCGCCAGCAGCGCCTCAGCCTTTCCCAGACGGCTCCGACTGACAAAAGCGCTTTGCGGGATGGCTTGCTCAAGGGCTGAAAAGGCTTCGAGGGCCTGCTCAAAGGCCCCGGCCTCCAGTTCGAGCCGTCCGACCTGATAGAACGCCTCGTCCCGCTGGGGGGCCTCGGGACGGTCGAGCAGCTCTCGGAACCGAATCAAGGCGAGCTTCGGGTCTCCCTGACGGACCAGCACACGCCCCAGATACAGCCGGGCTCGGTCCGACAGCCGACCCTCTGGGAAGCGGCTCAGGGCGTGTTCGTAGGCTGCTCTCGCCCCCGGAAGATCCCCTCGCTGGAACCGAACATCGCCAAGGTAGGGCCAGGCAAGCTCCTGGTAGCGGTGGTTCTCGGAGCCCTGGGTGTACGATTCCAGAGCCTGAAGCGCAGCGGGCAGATCACCAAGGACGTAGGCGAGTTCACCGACCCGGAACAACGCCGTCGGCACGCTCGGGTGGTCCGGGGGCGCGACCTCCAGAAACTGCTCGAACGCGGCGCGGGCCTCGGCGTATTCCTGGAGAAAGTGGTGAGCGTTGGCCAGACCGTAAAGGGCCTCGGCCCGATACGTTGGGGACGGATTGGTGGCGAGAAATCCTTGATATTCCTGGACCGCCAGATCAAACCGACGGGCTCGGAACAGGCCGTTGGCGAAGTTTAGCGCCTCGGGCACCGCCTCGGCCTCGGTCCGATCGCCTGATGTCTGGCCAAGGGCTTCGGCCGACGGTTCCATCAAGACCGATCCGGCCAGCAGCACGACCACGAAGGCGGAGCCCGCCACCGACGGTCGCTGCCGGTCGGAGGATCGGAGTTCAACGCGCACCAGATCACCTCCCTGATCGTCGGCGGTGAAGCCAGGACGGCATCACCGATCCGCCCCTCTCCGCCTCAATTTCTGGCGAGACCAGGACGTTCGTCCCGGAACCTCTCCAGCATTCGACCGATTATCGCGACCCATTGCCGCTTGGCAAGCCGAGCCGCGGCCGGATTGCCTGGATTGACCGGCTCAGAGGGCGACGAAGTTTTCCAAAGCGGGCCGGAACTTCATAAGATATTCACCGTCTTTCGTTAAGATCGTCTGTTAGCCTGAACTCATCGGTGTGGGTTTCCGATGCGTTCCGGCCCTCTGTTCGCTGAGAATCGACAGTCTGGAAGATCCCTGTCTTGTCCCGAGTGAGTCCTCCATGGCGACGATCGCCTCTCCCTCTCTCCCCTTGCAAGCGTCGGCGATCTTCAAGGGCCGTCTCGCCTGCTTGCGTCGAAGCTTCCCCGCGCGCTTGGCTCTGGTGGTTGTGACGGTGTCCCTGGGACTTGCAGCCGGATGCGAGGGAGAACGCCCGGTCGTCGTCGACGGTTCGAGCACGGTCTTTCCGATCAGCGTGGCCGCCCAGGTGGCGTATACTCGGGCCGTCGAGGGAGTTCCGAAAATCACGGTTGATTATCACGGGACTGGGGGCGGTTTCGGACGCTACATCGAGGGTGAGGTTGACATTGTTAATGCCTCCCGCCCCGCCAAGGCCATCGAGGAAGAACGGGCCTGGGCCAGAGGATACACCTGGTCCCGCTATCTGGTGGGTCACGACGGGATCACCGTCGCGGTCAACCCCGAGAATACCTTCGTCGATTCCCTGTCCATTACTCAGCTTCAAGCCTTGTTCGAGCGCGACAGCACCATCACCACCTGGCGAGATCTGAACCCCGAGTGGCCCGATCAGCCGATCTCCTTCTACACTCCTGATCCCGATTCGGGCACGTACGACACCTTCGTGCATGAAGCCCTCGACCTGTCCGAACAACGTGAAGACATCCAGCCGAGCGCCGATGACAACGTCCTGGTCAATGGGATCGCCGGTGATTTGAATTCGCTCGGTTACTTCGGATTTGCCTATTACATGGCCAATCAGGACCGCCTCCGGGCCGTGCCCATTCGCAGGTCTGACGACGCCGAACCGGTCCCTCCCTCGATTGAAACGATCTACGATGGCTCGTATGTGCCGCTTTCCCGCCCCCTGTTCATCTATGTCAAGGACGAGGCGATGAAACGCCCCGTCACCGCCGAGTTTGTCACCTTTTACCTCGATCATGTCGCTGAACTTGCCGAACAAGCGGGTTACGTTTCTCCGAATCTCCAGGAACGATCCGAGAACCTGGCCACCCTCGGTCGGGTGAAGGCCACGATCACCGTGGCCGAGACGACCTCCTCCGTGGCGGATTGACCCAACTCACTCCCCATCCTCCGCGTGAGATCCTTTTTTCCCTGTAGGCTGGCCGTGACCCAATTGCCACAGACCACTCCAATGGCTCCCGACGTGCCCCCCAGACGCTTCTGGATGGGGCAGTCCTGGTTCCAGAGAGGCCAGGAATTCGTCATCCCCCCCTTGATCTTCCTCTGTGCCCTCATCACCGTTTTGACGACCATCGGCATCGTCGCGGTCCTCGGTGTCGAGTCGTTCCGGTTCTTTCAGAGTTCCGGTGTCAGCGTCCTCGACTTCCTGACCGGAACCACTCTCAATCCCAAGGCCGACCCGCCGAAGTTCGGCGTCCTCCCCTTGATCTGGGGAACATTTGTCATCGCCTTCGGCTCCTCGCTGGTGGCCTTGCCGATCGGCCTGCTCAGCGCGATCTATCTGAGCGAATACGCTCCCGCTCGGCTCCGGGCCGTGCTCAAGCCAACCCTCGAACTCCTGGCCGGGGTGCCGTCGATCGTTTATGGTTACCTCGCCTTGCTGCTGGTGACTCCGGTGCTCAAAGCCGTTTTGGAGCCGATGGTTCGGGTCGAGTTCTACAACGCCCTCAGCGCAAGCATCGTCGTGGGGGTGATGATCATTCCGATGGTCTCGTCCCTCTCTGAAGACGTCCTGTCGGCTGTCCCTCGGGGGTTGCGCGAGGCGGCTTACGGTCTTGGAGCCACCAAGTTCGAGGTCTCGACGCGGGTCGTCTTGCCGGCCGGACTTTCGGGGGTTCTCGCCTCGTTCATTCTGGCGATTAGCCGGGCCGTCGGTGAGACGATGGCCGTCTTGCTGGCCGCGGGCGTGAAACCTCAGATCGTCCTCAACCCCTTGCGATCGGTCGAGACGATGACCGCCTACATCGTCAACACGATGAAGGGTGAAGCCGCGGTCGGAACCCCTGAACATCTTTCACTTTATGCCGTGGGATTGGCGCTGTTCGTGGTCACACTGGTGATGAACATCATCTCGGGGATCATCTTGCGGCACTTCCGGGAGGAGTACCAGTGAGCCGGCCGAGCGATCGGATGTACCGGCCCCGCCAGGTCCGCCGCCGCGTGTTTGGCGTGTTGTTCGCTGGGCTTTGCCTGGTGGCCACGCTCAGCGGGGTGGTGATTCTGGCCGTCCTGCTCGGCTCGGTGCTGGCCAAAGCGCTGTCCTATCCGCCAAACCCCCCTTGGTACGAAGTCGGGCAGCACGTTCGCGAGTTCTCGCGCTTCATGACCCGGATCGCCACCTCGACGAACTCTCCCGAGCCGAGCGAGGCCGGCTTCAAGGCCGGGATCGTCGGCAGTCTCTGGCTCCTTGTCCTGGTGGCCCTGATCGCGATTCCTACCGGAGTCGGTGCCGGGCTTTACCTGGAGGAATACGCCCCTCCCGGCCGAATTCGGCGGATCATCCAGACGAACATCGCCAACCTGGCCGGAGTGCCCTCGATTGTCTATGGCATCCTCGGCCTGGTCGTCTTCAGCCGGGCGTTCGGGTTCGATCCGCTTGCGCTGGGCAAGATGCTCTGGTCCGGAGCCTTAACGCTCAGCCTCCTCGTCTTGCCGATCGTGGTCATTGCCACGCAGGAGTCGCTCCGGGCCGTGCCGCCGTCGCTTCGCCAGGCGGCCCTGGCGCTTGGGGCAACGCGATGGCAGGTGATCCGCGATCACGTCTTGCCCTCGGCCTTGCCGGGCATTCTCACCGGCACGATTCTTTCCCTCTCCCGAGCCATCGGCGAGACGGCCCCGCTCTTGATGGTCGGTGCCGCCAATTCGATCCTCTACACCCCGTCGAGTCCGTCGGACTACTACACGGCCTTGCCGGTCGAGATTTACAATTTCGCCACGCTCCCCCGCGAGGAGTTCCGGACGGTCGCCGCCGGTGGCATTTTGATCTTGCTCGCCCTCTTGCTCTCGATGAACGCGGTGGCCATCTTCCTGCGAACGCCGACCGGCCGTCGGCTCGCGGGACGGGGGATTTCGCAAATCAGCCGGATGGGCTGGGCCGTGAGCCAGACCGTGTTCCCCTCGCATCGAACCCGCGCCCTTGCGAACGGTGACTCCCAGGTCGGCGTCCCCGGACCTCCTTCGAATCCCTCGATCACCAACCCCGGGGATCCGCATTCGAAATGAGCATTGATCAACAGTCGCAACCCCCCTCGGTCGACCTTCCCGCGCCCGAGACGTCGGCCGTGGTTCTTGAAGCACGCGATCTGACCGTCTGGTACGGCTCGACCGAGGCCCTCCACCAGATCAATATCGCCATTCCTCGCAACCGGATCACCGCCCTGATCGGTCCGTCCGGCTGTGGCAAGAGCACCTTGCTCCGTTGCTTCAACCGGATGAACGACCTGATTCCGACCTTCCGCATGGAAGGCCACCTGGAATTCGACGGCGAGGAGATCACCGGCGATCAGGTTGATCCGGTCGCCCTGCGCCGCCGGGTGGGAATGGTCTTCCAGAAGCCCAACCCGTTCCCGAAGACCGTCTATCAGAACGTCGCCTGGGGAGCCCGCATCAACGGCTACGCCGGAGACATGGACGAACTCGTCGAGCGGTCCCTCCGGCGAGCCGCCCTCTGGGACGAGGTTAAGGACAAGCTCCATCGCTCCGGTCTCGATCTTTCCGGAGGCCAGCAGCAGCGCCTCTGCATCGCCCGGACCCTGGCGGTCGAGCCCGAGGTGATCCTCATGGACGAACCCTGCTCAGCGCTCGACCCCATCTCGACGGCCCGCGTCGAAGACCTGATGGAAGACCTCAAGGACGACTACACCATCGTCATCGTCACCCACAACATGCAGCAGGCTCGCCGCACGAGCGACATGACCGCCTGCCTGATGCTCGACGAGGACCGCGGCAACTCTCACCGCCCCGGCGTTCTT
Organism: Tautonia marina; assembly: GCF_009177065.1. Taxonomy (NCBI): domain Bacteria; kingdom Pseudomonadati; phylum Planctomycetota; class Planctomycetia; order Isosphaerales; family Isosphaeraceae; genus Tautonia; species Tautonia marina. Next base: position 21,506 of record NZ_WEZF01000023.1, on the reverse strand, counting down.
GCCGAGTTCAGCCCGACCGATCTCCTGTTCACCACCCCCAAGGATCGCCGGACCGAAGCGTACATCACCGGCCGCATCGGCTGAGTCGGCAGCCGGTCCCGGTCCCTTCTCACGGCCTCAGTTCGGTGAAACTTTTCTGCCCCGAGAATTGCCCCGCATATCCTTTGACCGGGGCCTCTCGGACCTCCTCCAGGATGAGCTGGCAGATTGACATTCCCACGTCCAGCGCAACGGTCAGATTGCCGAGGTTGAAGATCTCAAGCTGGATGGGCAAGCCGCGGTCGTTCGGGTCGTCCGGGTTGTCGCCGAACCCGGCGTGAATCGTCGGAGCGGTCACGTGAACCCCGACGCCAAGCCTTGCCAGGCTGCTCTTGCCCTCGACCCGGGCCGCCAGCCGAGAGCCTTTGGGCAGGTGAATGGCCTGCTGAGTGTATCCGAGGACAAATTGTCCCGGTTGCAGCTCGTACCCTTCGCCTGTGATCGGCACGCGCTCTGCCCGATCCGGGTCTTCGAGCAACCGACGGATGTTGAACCCCGGCATTCCCGGTCGCACGGCCGGGCCTCCCGGCTTCCAGCGGACGAGGGTGGCATCGAGTGTCAGATCGACCGCCGTCGAGGTCCAGAGATGCTCGGCAGGAACCGGGTCGATGGTCAGGAACCCATGCCGGATCGCCGCCTCGATCTCCCGGTCCGAAAGGATCATGGGATGGGCCTGTCCACATGCCTCAGGTGTTCGAAGGCGATCCAGGCCCGATTGGCCCCCGAATACGCCTCGCACGGAAATTCGACCAGCACCCGGCGCCGGTCTCGGTCGATCTGCACGAACCCGACCGGAAGAAACGGAACCCCCTCATGCCGGTTGATCAAGGTCGGGGTGACGTCAAGATACTGGGTCCGCCCCTCCTCGTCGGTCACGCAGGCCGTCAGGTGGTCGTCCCGCAGGCCGGGAGAAAGCTCGCAACGAACTTCCTCGAAGTAGGTGATCTCGGTCATCGTCGCATCTCGTGCAGGTCGAGGGCCGATCGGAACATCCGGACGCTACAAGACTCCCTCTTCCCTTTCGGTTCGGCCGGGGCGACGGTTCCGGTTCATCGGACTCTCCGATGATTGCTCGATCGAGGTCCGAAGGCAACCTTCGGGAGGATCTCGCGGCTCGGTCCGCTTCCGTCCTCACCAGATTCGCGGTTAACATGGACTCATGGTCAAGACGCTCAGCGAGGCCCTCGACGCCTCCATCGACGAAATGGGAGAGTTCCTCCGGTCCGTCCGGCGGCATTTTCATGCGCACCCCGAACTCAGCCGCGAAGAGTTTCAGACCACCCTGGAACTCGCTCGCCATCTGACCGACGCCGGAATTCCACTCGAAATCGCTCCGACAGGCCGGGGCATCATCGCCGGTCCGAACGTCGGGATCGACGGCCAGCCCCGCATCGCCTTTCGGGCTGATATGGACGCCCTTCCCTTGCAGGAAGGAAAGCTCGCCGTCCCCTACCGCTCGACCCGAGACGGCGTCATGCACGCCTGTGGGCATGATGCGCATTCAGCCATGGCGCTTGGCGCCGCCCTGGCCTTGCATCGGTGCCGGGAGTACCTGCCCCGGCCGATTGCCTGGCGAGCCATCTTCCAGCCCGCTGAGGAAACCGCCGAAGGGGCCGTTGAGATGATCCGGGCCGGCGCGATGGAAGGGGTCGGCGCCATCATCGCCCTGCACGTCGATCCCGAGCTGGAAGTCGGCCGCGTGGCCCAACGGGCCGGAGTCCTGACGGCCGATTGCCGAGATGTTCGGATCATCATCCGAGGACGAGGCGGCCACGCCGCTCGGCCTCACCTGTCCATCGATCCGATTGCCGCGGCGGCCCAGTTCGTGACCGGTGTCTATCAGGGTGTACCCCGAGCCGTCGATGTCCGAGAGCCGGTCGTCGTCAGCTTCGGCTCCATCCACGGCGGCGAAGCGAACAATGTGATTCCTGATCACGTCGAGCTCGAAGGCACCATTCGATCGCTCAGTCAGTCGGCCCGAGAACGTGCCTGCTCCGCGATTCAGAGTATCGCCCGGGCCGTGGGCGTCGCCACCGGCGCCGAAGTGCTGGTCGAATTCCTCCAGGGTATTGATCCGGTCATTAACGATCCTTCGATCATTGCCGTTATGGCCCATGCCTCGGCCGAAATCCTCGGAGCGGATCGAGTCGGATCGATCCCGCATCCCAGCCTTGGCGGCGAGGATTTCGCCGCCTACCTGGCACTTGCCCCCGGCGCGCTGCTTCGCCTGGGCGTGGCAGGGGCTTCGGGATGGCCCTCGTTGCACTCTCCCCGCTTCGACATCGACGAGCGGGCTCTGGTTCTGGGGGCCAAGATCCTGGCCCGTTCCGTAGTTCTGCTCTGGGAAAAGGGGTGAGGTCATGGCCGAGCGTCTGGAATTCGTTCGCAACAACTGGCCAAGCCTCGGCGTCGAGATCGAGCTTCAACTCGTCGATGCGCAAACGCTCGCCCTGCGCAATGCCATCGGCGACATTCTCCCTGAGGTTCCCTCGGCTCTGACCGAGCGGGTCAAGCCAGAGATCATGCAATGTTATCTGGAGATCAATACCGAGATCTGCCAGACCGCCGCCGACGTCAGCCGCGACCTTTCGGAAAAGCTCAGCGTTGTCGAGCAAATCGTCGAGCGTCACGGCCTTCGCCTGTTCTGGGCCGCCACGCATCCCTTCTCGCACTGGCACGAACAGCAAATCTCTCCCGACGACCGTTACCACGGACTCGTCGACTTGCTTCAGGAAACGGCCCGGCGCCTTGTCACCTTCGGCCTTCACGTTCACGTCGGGGTCGATTCCGGCGACAAGGCCATCATGATCTGCGACCGGATGCTCCGACACTTGCCGACCTTACTTGCCCTCTCGGCCAATAGCCCCTTCTGGTCCGGACGCAATACCGGCCTGCACTCGCAGCGCAGCAAGGTCATGGACGACCTTCCCACCGCCGGACTTCCTCCCGTGATGCGGAACTGGAGCGAGTATGTCTGGCTCCTGAACCACCTGATCGACACCGGCTTCATTCGCAGCCTTCGGGAAGTCTGGTGGGACATCCGCCCGCACCACAACTTCGGCACCGTCGAGGTGCGCGTCTGCGACATGCCGCCCGACCTGCCGACCGTCGTGGGCCTGGCAGCCTTGATTCAATGTCTCGTCCGCGATCTCTCCCGGCAAATCGACGAGGGAACCTATCTGCCCGACGGCCACCCGTTTATGAACCGCCAGAACAAGTGGCGCGCCTGCCGCTATGGCATGGCCGCCGAGCTGGTCGATCCCTTTACCGCCGAGGCCCGCCCCGTGCGCCGGATCGTCGCCGATCTGGTCGAAACGCTCATCAGGCGAGGGGTGCCCGAGGAACTCGGCTGCCTCCGAGAACTCGAGACGGTCCTCGACATGGCCGAGCAACCGACCGGCTCCGAACGCCAGGTCGCCATCTTCGAACAGACCGGCGACCTCCATCAAGTCGTCCGCCAGATGCTCGATCGTCGCCCGTTCGAGCCGCTCACGACTTCATGAGTTCTTCTTGCCTTTTTCATAAAATGTCTGGTCGTCTCTGGGTACGATACGTTTGGATTGACCGGAGCCGACGGGGACGATTCGGCCCCGATCAACGGGACGGAGCCCCCTCGTTCCCGGAGTACCGGAACGAGCGATGGCCGTCCGATCGATCCGAAGCCGCTCAATTCCTCCGGTCCGCAACCTCCGGGCGACGGATTCCCTCATGGCCAACACGCAAATTCTGATCGTCGAAGACGAACATCACCTGGCCGACACGCTGGCGATGAACCTTCGCCGCGAAGGCTTTGATGTCCTGATCGCTTACGATGGCCAGGACGGGCTCCGCCAGGCCCAGCTTCGCTTGCCCGACCTGATCGTGCTCGACCTCATGCTCCCGGTCAAACCCGGCCTGGAGGTCTGCCGAGAACTCCGAGCCGGGTCCCAGACCCGAGACATCCCCATTCTCATGCTCACGGCCAAGGCCGAGGAGAGCGACGAGCTGATCGGCCTGGCCGTTGGTGCCGACGACTACGTCACCAAGCCCTACAGCCTCAAGGTCCTGATCCAGCGCATCAAGAACGTCCTCCGCCGACGGGCCAGCCACGCGGAGACCGCCTCGGCCGTTGTCTTCGAGGTCCAGGGGGTGACGATCGACAAGCATCGTCACCGCGCCTTGTTTCAAGGCGCGGAGCTTCCCCTGACCCCCACCGAGTTCCGGCTTCTTGAGGTCTTGCTACGTCAGGCCGGTCGGGCCTTCACCCGTCACGAATTGATGGACGCCGCGATTGGCGAGGATGCCATGGTCTTGGAGCGGACCATCGATGTCCATATCAAGAGCCTTCGGAAGAAGCTCGGTGCCGGCTCCGAATTGATCGAAACGGTCCGGGGTGTCGGTTACCGTTTCCGAGAGGCGGATCTTGTGGCGCAAGACTGAGTGCTGACCGGTCCCGGTTCGGCCCTGAGCCGATGTCCCAGGGGGGCTTCGATCGTCTGCCAGCATTCCGTCGCTGCCGCTGTCGCCGGGATGGCCGTCGGTTCTTCAACCGAGACCATCTCGCCGCTGAGGCGAGCCAGGGCCGCCTCGGCTTCATCACGCTGCCGCAACTCGGCCCGCACGACGGGGACGTGTCTCGGTGCGTCGATCCCGAGACGGACCTGACCGCCTTCGAGCCGGACCACCGTGACACAGATGTCGCGGCCAATGTAGAGTTTTTCCATGCGTTTGCGCGTCAGAACGAGCATCGTTGGCATGCTCCTGGGAGCCTCGAACCGGCCGCCCTGCCACCCTCGCGGCAAGGGCTGATCGTGGTTCGTGCTCGCTGGGTCGAGGTGGGTCTTCAGGAACCTTAGGTCACACTTGGTCGACCCAATCGCGCTGTTCGACCACTTCTGCAACTCTTGCCGAGCATCTCTGGGCGGCGAGCCTCAAACTCTCGTATAATGCCCACTGGTGCGATCCTGCCGGATCGCTGCAACTGGGTCGACTCGCGTGTGGGCCGGTCGTGGCTCGCCGGGCCGATCCAGGCGGTCTAAAGGCGTTTGCGTCGAAGACCCGGTGACGCAAGGTCGGGCCAACGATGGCTCGTCGATCGATCGATTCAAGGTGAGGAAACGATGCCGCAGCACTCCGCCGTGATCATCATCGGTTCGGGCTCCGCCGGCCTGACCGCCGCGCTCTACTCGGCCCGCGCCAACCTCTCCCCGATCGTCTTCGAAGGCCGAGAGCCCGGCGGCCAGCTCACCCTGACGACCGACGTCGAGAACTTTCCCGGCTTCCCCGAGGCCATCAATGGCCCCGACCTGATGAACAAGATGCGCGAGCAGGCCCAGCGATTCGGGGCCGACACCCGCTGGGAAACCGTCGTCGGTGTCGATCTCTCGCAACGCCCCTTCCGCGTCAAGACGACCGACGACCCCAGCGGCGACCCCGAAAGCGGCACCATCACCGAGTACACCGCCGATGCCCTGATCGTTGCCACCGGCGCTTCGGCCCGATGGCTCGGCAACGAAGGCCCCTTCAAGGGGGCCGGCGTGAGCACCTGTGCCACCTGCGACGGCCACTTCTATAAGGGGAAGGAAATCGCCGTGGTCGGCGGCGGCGACTCGGCGGTTGAGGAAGCCACCTTCCTCACCCGGTTTGCTTCCAAGGTCACCTTGATCCACCGCCGCGAGGAGCTGCGCGCCTCGAAGATCATGCAGGACAAGCTCTTCGCCAACGAGAAGATCGCTTTCGCCTGGAACTCCGTCGTCGACGAGGTTTACGGCGACACCGACCCCCGGCCGATCCTCAAAGGGGTCAAGCTCCGATCGACCGAGGACAACGAGACTCTCACCGATCTGAACCTCTCCGGTCTTTTCCTGGCAATCGGCCACATCCCGAACACCGGTATCTTCAAGGGGAAGCTTGCGATGACCCCCGAGGGCTACCTCCTGACCCGCGCCGCCCTTGCCTGGGACGGGATCGAAGCCCCGGCCGATCTGCGCGATCGAATGCCCAACTACAGTTCCGCAACTGATGTCGAGGGCGTGTTTGCCTGCGGCGACGTGGTGGATACCCACTATCGCCAGGCCATCACCGCCGCCGGCTCCGGATGTGCCGCGGCCATCGACGCGGAGAAATGGCTCGAAGCCACTGGTGCCGGTCATTAATCCGTGGTGCTGATTCTGATTCGGAGACCCGGTGGCGGTCGACCTGGAACGCCGCCCGGTCTACAATTGTGAGATCGAGGACCGGCTGGCAATCGATTTGCACGCCAGCCACTCGCCCGAAGTGCCCCCGTCGGGCTGCCCAATTTAAGGACGGAACAACGAGCCGATGGAGAATCCGCGAGCCCCCAAAGACGGCGACCCCGATCGCAAGCCCGCCGATCGCCGCAAACCCGGCAGTCAACAAAGCGGCGGCAGCGGTGGCGGATCGACCGGCACGCCGACCCCCCCGTGGTCGCTCCTGTTCCTGATCGCGGCGATGGTCCTCGTCTTCCTGATGTGGAACCCGTTCAAGTCCGAGATCCGTGTCAGCTACTACCCCTGGTTCCTCGATCAGGTCAACACCGACAACATCGAGTCGATCACCTTTCAGGGACGCGACGTTCGCGGCAAGCTTCGTACCCCCGACCAGGAGTACAAGGCCTCCGACAGCGCCAAGGCCACAACCGTTTCCCAGTTCACCACCACCATCCCGACCGAAGACGCACTCGATCGGGTGATGGCCTTGCTCCAGGGAGAAACCGTCCCAGCCACCGGTGAGGCTCGCTCAAGTCCTCCCCCTCGGATCGAGGTGCTTGAGCCCCAGGCGCCGACCACCTTGCTCTGGCTCAGCTTCCTCCTGCCCATGCTCCTGATCGGTGGTCTGATCTTCTTCATGATGCGCCGGGCCCGCGATCAGTTCGACGGCGGCATTCTCGGCAACTTCACCAAGAGCCAGGCCAAGCGGCACGATAAGTCCAAGCAGCGCACCACCTTCGATGAGGTCGCCGGCCTGGAGAACGCCAAGGCCGAGCTGCAAGAAATCGTCGAGTTCCTCAAGACTCCCGACAAGTTTCAGCGCCTCGGCGGTCGGATTCCCAAGGGAGTTCTCCTGATCGGCCCTCCCGGCTCGGGTAAGACCCTGCTCGCCCGAGCCGTCGCCGGCGAGGCCGGTGCGCCGTTCTTCTCGATTTCCGGCTCGGAATTCATCCAGATGTTCGTCGGCGTCGGTGCCAGCCGCGTCCGGGACATGTTCAAGACGGCCAAGGAAAACTCCCCCTGCATCCTCTTTATTGACGAGATCGACGCCGTCGGTCGCGTCCGAGGGGCCGGCCTCGGCGGCGGACACGACGAACGCGAGCAGACGCTCAACCAGATCCTCACCGAGATGGACGGCTTCACCCCGAGCGAAACCGTCATCGTGCTGGCCGCCACCAATCGCCCCGACGTGCTCGACCCGGCCCTCCTGCGCCCCGGCCGCTTCGATCGTCACGTCACCGTCGACCGGCCGACCCGTAAGGGCCGCTTCGAAATCCTCAAGGTCCACACCCGCAACGTTCCCCTGGCCGATGAGGTCGATCTCGACTCCATCGCCCGCGGTTCTGTCGGCATGTCGGGCGCCGACCTGGCCAACCTTGTCAACGAGGCGGCGCTCATCGCCACCCGGGAAAACAAAGACAAGGTCGATATGCAGGACTTCGAGGCCGCCCGCGACAAGGTCATGATGGGGGCCAAGCGCGAGGAATTCATCACCCAGAAAGACAAGCGAGCCACCGCCTACCACGAGGCCGGTCACGCCCTGGTCGCCTGGATGACCCCCAAGACCGACCCCGTCCACAAGGTCACGATCATTCCCCGCGGTCGATCGCTCGGCGTCACCCAGTTTATCCCTGAGGAAGACCGCCTCGGCTACTCCGAGAGCCAGATCAAGGCCCGGCTCGATGTCCTTCTCGGCGGTCGAGCCGCCGAGAAGCTCATCTACGATGATCTCTCCACCGGCGCGGCCGAAGACCTGAAGCAAGCCACCCGACTGGCCCGCATGATGGTCACCCAGTGGGGCATGAGCCCCCGGGTCGGCCCCGTCTACGTCCAAGGGGCCGAGGAGCACCCCTTCCTCGGTCGCGAGATGACCGAGGCCCGTGACCACTCCGAACACACCCAGCAGGTCATCGATGAGGAAGTCGCCCGGATTCTCCGAGAGGCCGACACCCGAGCCTTCCGTCTTCTCGAAGAGAATCGCGAGCAGCTCGAACGCATGACCGATGCCCTCATCGAACGCGAGGTCATCACCGATGTCGAGATCCAGGAGATGATCGGCAAGCGGGCCCTTGATCCCTCCGACCCTCATCCCGACGAGGTTGTCGTCTCGACGGACGCTCAGCCCGGCAACCTTCCTTCTCAGACCGTTGATCAGAATGGAGCGGCAGGCTAATCGAACCACGATTGGCCCCGTTGATCGATCTCTGGGGCCGGGCCAGACGCTTCCCGACTCCGACCCCGCGCGGTAGCCTTGGGAGCATTGGCCTGCTCCTCCCCCGACCCTCCCGCACCGTGCGAGGTCCGAGTTTACGATGTCCGCTACCGCTCCGAAGGGCACCCCGGTGGTTTGCGCCGGGGTGATCGTTGCCGATCACCTCACCCCGCCGATCGACCGCTTCCCCCAGCCGGGAGAACTCGTCAAGGTTGACGAGCTTGTGCTGAATATTGGCGGCCTGGCCGCGAACGTGGCCGTGGTCCTGTCGAAGCTGGGCGTGGGGGCCCGTATTTGCTGCCGGGTCGGCGGCGACGCCTTCGGCCGGTTCGTCGCGGAATCCCTCGAAGCGGCCGGTGTCGAGACGTCGAGCCTCATCGTCGATCCCGACCGCGATACGAGCCAGACTCTCATCGTCAACGTCAAGGGGGAGGACCGCCGGTTCATCCACAGCTTCGGGGCCAATGCCGCCCTTTCGGCCGCCGACCTCGACGCGGCGATCACCCCCGAGGCTCGTGTGCTCTATGTCGGCGGCTACCTGATCCTTCCCGGCCTCGACCCCGACGCCCTCGCCGATCGCTTTGCCCGAGCCCGATCCCAGGGGATCACCACCGTTCTCGACGTCGCCTGCCCCGGCCCGGCCGACTACCTCTCGAAGCTCAAGCCGGTCCTCCCCCACACCGACGTCTTCCTGCCGAACACCGACGAGGCGGCCTTGATCCTCGGCGGAGAAACCGACGCCATCCGCCAGGCCGAGGCCTTCCGAGCCCTCGGGGCCGCTCGAGTCGTCATCACCCGAGGCGAACACGGCTCGATCTCCCTTTCCGAATCCCACCGTCTGAAGCTCGGCGTTTACCCGGTCGATTACGTCGACGGCACCGGCAGCGGCGACGCCTTCGATGCCGGCTACATCGCCGCGCTCATCTCCGGCCTCGACGAGCCCGGTTGCCTGAAGCTCGCCAGCGCCCTCGGTGCCAGTTGCGTTCGGGCCGTCGGCACGACCGCGGGCATCTTCACCCGCACCGAGGCCGACCGCTTCATCGCCGAGCACGATTTGCCCGTCGAGACGATCTGACGCGATCGAACCCAACGTGCCTGCCATCGGCTCCGATTCAAATATCCAGAATCAGCTCGGCGATCCAGGCGTCTCCCTCGTGCCTGAGCGATGCCCCGTGCTGGGTCACGGCCTTCACCTCGTGATCCAGCATGTGCCGGTCACGGTCGATCGCTTCTCCGGCGATCGAGGCGTCAAGCTTCCGACCGTCCTCCGAGAGGGTCAGGTCAAACCGTGTGTAAAGCCGATGCGTCGTCTCACACCGAAAGATCAACTCGTTGAGCCAGTCGATCAGCAGGTCGCCCGGTGTCTCGGCCTGAAGGGAAACGGTCTCGGTTTCGATGGCCTTGACATCGTTCCGGTTCACGACGATGTAGTCGAACAACCCCTCCGCCGCGGTGCGAAACAGGTCGGTCAGATCACCCGCCCGGACCCGGAACCCCACGTCGGCGGTGTGCTCGAAATGCTCGACGGTGCCCATCTCTCGGCCCTCACGTGCCTGCCGCCTCGAAGACCGACCCACACCCGAATTGAAAACCAGGGAGGAAGGGAGACTCGATTGTCCCTGACGGCCCGAACCGTTGTTCGACCCAGCGGCCCCGATTGCGTCGGAGAACGAGGATTGACCGTTTTCCCGGATCAACGATCCAGTACTCCTTGACTCCGAACGCCAGATATTCCTCCCGCTTTTCCTGGTAGTCCCGAGCTTCCGAGCCGGGCGAGACGACCTCGACAACCACCTCAGGGATCCAAAGTCCCCAGACCGCATTGCCTTCCACCGGCGCGGGAGTCATGGAGACCGCCAGATCCGGGTGTCGCTCCGACTGCTGGGCTTCGAGCAGGATCTTGCATTCGCCTCCCCCGGCGATCGTATCGAGGACTCCCGGGTGAGCAAGATCGTAGGCCGCGAATTGCCGGCGGATCGCGGTCAGGACGCGGAGATGTTTCGGCCTCGGAACGTCCGTCACGACGATTTCCCCCCGCCCCAGCTCATAATGATAGCCCTCCATCACCTCGGCAGGCTCGAACTCATCGAGCGTCATGCGCTGGCCGTGATCGGCCGGACCAATCCGAACCGTTGTCTTTGGCATGTCCGTCCTCCGGAGAATCGTCCCGATGCTTTCCGAGTACCGGTCGACCGACTAGATTAACTCCCAAGCCCGACACGGGTCACGTCGGCCCGAGTCGTCGGGCGAATCCCAACCACGGAAGGAATCCCGATGATCGAAGCAGGCCAGCCCGCCCCCGACTTCACCCTCACCGACCAGCACGGCAAGAAGGTTTCGCTCAAAAAGCTCAAGGGGAAGGTCGTCGTCCTCTATTTCTACCCGAAAGACGACACTCCCGGATGCACCAAGGAAGCCTGCGCCTTCCGCGATGCCCGAGCCGATTACGAGGCCGCCGGGGCGGTCGTGCTGGGCGTCAGTCCCGACTCGGCCGAGTCGCACCTCAAATTTGCCGAGAAGTACGAGCTGCCATTCACCCTTCTGGCCGACCCCGAGAAGGAGGTCATCCAGGCGTACGGCGTCTGGAAAGAGAAGAACATGTACGGCAAGAAGTCGATGGGAGTCGAGCGCACGACGGTCGTCATCGACGGCAAGGGCATCATCCGCAAGATCTTCCCGAAGGTCCGGGTTGACGGGCACAGCGAGAAGGTCCTGGAGCTCCTGCAGACGCTCTGAGGCCGGCACCGGGCCATATCCGGCAACAGCAGGAAGGGTCCGAGGACCCGCCCGCTTGCCCGAGACGCTGGTCGAGGAGGCCACCGAAGTCCTGCCGGCGGCCTCGCGTCGCCCTCTGGGGCCTCGGCAGCGGGCGTCATGCTCCCGCTGCCTCTCGGAATCGTGTCATCCAGGGACCTGATCAGGCCGGGCGACCAGTCCCGGCCTCTTGGTGTGAGCCACGATCCGGTTACTCTTCGCCCACCACGGGATTGCGGAGTACGCCGACCCCTTCCAACTCGACCTCGACCACGTCTCCCGGCTTGATCTCCGAGGTTTCCCCTGGCGTTCCGGTGAAGATCAGGTCGCCCGGTTGCAAGGTGACGTACTGGCTGATGTAGCTGACCATGGTGGCGACATCGTGGATCAGGTGGTCGGTTCGCTCTTGCTGCATCACCTCGCCATTCAGTCGCAGCGTCATGAGCAGGTCGTCCGGGTTCAGCCCCGTGGCGATGAAAGGCCCGACCGGCCCGAAGGTGTCGGCCCCCTTGGCTCGCCACCACTGCACGTCCTTGTTCTCGGGATCGTTCTGCCAGTAACGCTCGCTCACGTCGTTGCCGCAGGTCACACCGAAGACGTACTCGTGCGCCTTCTCCTTCGATACCTTGCGGGTCGTCTTCCCGATGACGATAACCAGCTCGGCCTCGAAGTGGACCGGGCCGGGGGAATCCTTGGGAATGACAATGTTCCCGCCGTCGGCCACGAGGCTCGACGGGCTCTTGTAGAACGGCTGCGGGATGCGGAAGAGCGGCGGGATTTCCTCGTCTCCCAGGTGGCTCCGGTAGTTGCCGGCCAGGGCGAGCACCTGCGTCGGCTCGGTCGGGATCAAGACCGTCACATCTTCGAGTGCATAGGTGCGGTCGGTCTTGGAGAAAGAACCGAACAGGTCACCGTCCAGCGCTCGAACGCGGTCCCCCTCCAGAATGCCATAGCTCGTGGTTTCCCCCACCTGAAACCGCAGGTAGCGCTCACCTTGCTGTGCCGGCTCGGCGGCAATGGTCGCGGTCGAGGACAGAAATAGCCCCAGGATGCCGAGCATCGGTGCCCAACTCGAACGTCTCATCATCAAGGCCCTTTTTGGGAGACGAGTCACGAATTCTCACTGCCGAGTCACGCCAACGGCGGCAGTGTTCGAGGACCCAGTCTGGGCCAGGGGCAGCCAAAGAGCAACAGAACACCCCGTCGGCCCTTGCCTCCGGGCGGCTCGATCTCCTGGGAGCGTGGGATACCACCCCCCTCAGGTCGAATCACCCTGGGCTGGGGTCTCAGAACTCATCGGCCGAGATGACTTCCTTGCCATCCCGGGTGCAGAGCGCCTGGAACGTCTGTTGCCGAATCGTTTCCTTGATGAACCGAACCGAGCCATCGGCAAAGAGGAAATTGGCCCCTCCGGGGTGTCGGCTCCCGAAGTCCTCGACATGACGATTCGAGTGATTCGGCGTGCGGGGCGGGTCGATAATCCCGGCCGTGCCGAGGACCATCGCCCACGCTTCCTCGGGCTCGGGAGAAAACGTGTCTCCACCGCTTCCGACGATCATCGAGGTCTTGTACAGCCAGCCTCCCCGCTGGCGGGCGGCCCAGGTGGCATAGCTCAGTTCCTGGCTCCGCTCGCCGACGGCGATCGTCTGGCTCGTCCCGTCTCGGATGTCTCGGAAGCGGATGCCGCTGTTGCGGTAGAAGACTCCCGTCCCCTCGCCGGGCGCATCGCCGATCCGGCCGATTCCATAAACGCCGATGTAGTTCGCTCCCGGCAGCGAGGCAATCGTTGTCGTGTTCCCCTCGTCGCGGACCGGCACAAGGGTCGGCATGTCGTCGGAGGGGCAGAGGAACGTCGAGATCGGCACCGAGGCGGCCGTCTGATTGACCGGATCAGACGGGAGCAGGCTCATGTTCATCGCGTTGTAGAGATTCTCTTGCTCAAGCCGCTGGAGGATCCCCGCACCCCAGGCCCAGCCGGGGCCGAGGTCCTCGCTGGTCGCCGGATCGACCCTGCTGGAATAGCCGGCCGGGAACTTCCCGCCGTTGTGGATCGCCAGGCCGATCTGCTTGAGATTGTTCGCGCACCGCATCCGATTCGCCGCCTCCCGGGCGGCCTGCACGGCGGGCAGCAACAGGGCGATCAAGACGCCGATGATCGCGATGACCACCAGCAGCTCGATCAGGGTGAAGCCCGGCCGTCGCCGGCATGGGGTGCGAGGGAGCAAGGGCACGAGAATCACGCTAACCTCCCGAAGGGATCCCCTCGCCGGCCCATTCGAAAACAGCGAGGGGCTTCGGGCGAGCCCGGCCTTGTTCGATCTGTCTGTCCGTCAGCCGACGAATCGGACGTACTCGTCTTCCTCGTCGAGCGCAACGGGCAGGTCCAGTTCGTCGCGACGACCGGCCAGGTGGCGTTCGAGCTTTCGGAGCGCCTTGTACTTCTCGTCGCTGACGCGGGCCGGATTCAGGGCGAGCGTCTCGGCGATCTCGGGAACGGTCCAGCCGCGGGTCCACAACTCGACGATCCGATCCTGTCGAGGAGACAGCACGGCTCGGCGGGCGGCTTCAAGAATCTCCCCCAGCTCCAGGCGATTGCGGTCGTCGTCGGAGGCGAAGGCCGAGGCGGTCTCATCGAGCGGTTGATACTTCTTCGAGCGTTGCACGCGCTTGCGGACCATGTCGATGGCCCGAACCAGCTCGCGACGCTCGGGGGTGTCGTCGGCCAGCACGAGGTTCAGGTCAAGCTGCCCATCGCGGGCCTTGCCCAGCAACCGGACGCAGACCTCCTGGGTGCAGTCGTCCCAGAGGCTCGGGTCGAGGTGCGCGTTCTTCCAGCAAACGGTGCAATACCGCTGGATGTCGCGGACCAGGTCCGATTCCCGGGCGTTCGCCGTGAAGGCGGCCAGGCCGATTACCAGCGCCGTGACGGCCGGGGCCGACTGGCGGATGCTTCGGCTGGGGGGCACCGACGAAGACTTCGACACGGGAGGGCTGTGGGGTGATTCACTCATCAATCGCTGAACTCCTCCTCGATCCGATCTAGGAGCCGCGTCGTGCGGCCGTCGCGGTCCTGTGCCGTCCTCGGATCCATCGGACGGCCTGACCGCTCAATCTGGCTTGATTTGTCCAGGGTTTTGTTCGGAACTCAAGGGCTTACTGCCCGAATGCCTTCAATCTTCCGAAGGAGATTGACGATCGAGTCGGGGGCGTCGGGGGGTCACGATCGTCCAGCCTTGCTGCAGGGCGAGCTTCTTGAGCTTGCGCCCGGGATGCACGACCACGGCGCGTCCGACGCGCTGCAGCAAGGCCCGGTCGCTCCAATTATCCGCGTAAGCGGCCGCCAAGTCCATGTCGATCCCCCGTTCTTCGGCCCAACGCTCGGCCCAGTGCAGCTTTCCTTCGCCGTAGCAGGGGGGGCCGGGGCCGAGGCCCGCGATCCTCCCGTGCTCGACTCGGAACGGCGTGGTCAAGAGGTCGGTGCATCCTAGATAGATGCTCAGCGGCGCGATCACCGGGGCCGGAGACGACGAGACGAGGATCAGCGGCGTGCCGGAAGCGCGAAGCTCGTTCAAATGTTCGACCACGCCTTCGTACAGCCTGGGCTTCACATGATCCTTGAAGTTCTCATAGGCCGCGCGTTCCAGTTCGACCAGCGGAATGTCCCGGATCATCCGTAAGCCGTAGTCGAGCAACCGGCCGTAGTCGAGCCGACCGAACTTGTGCCGGAACCCGTGCAAGGCGGCTCGAAATAGGAGCGACTGGTCGATCATCCCCCGGCGTCGAAGGAGCTTGCCGTAGAGATAGCTCGTGGTTTCGGCCAGCAGGGTGCCATCGACATCAAGGAAGGCCACCGAGGGGGGATCGTCAAAGCTCGGCCAGTTCACGATGCCCCTCCCCCGCCGCCCGCAAGGCTGCCGATCGCCTCGGCCAGGCTCCGGGCGCGGTCGGCCTCGGCGGCCTCAGCGATCACCCGAATGATCGGCTCGGTGTTGCTCGCCCGGATGTGGACCCAGGCGTCCGGCCAGTCGAGCCGCAGGCCGTCGCGACGGTCGGACGATGCCTCGGGGTGGGCACCGGCGATGCGGTCGAGCATCGTGGCGATCGGCTCTGATCCCGTCGCGAACTTCGTTTTGAGCATGGCAAACCGGGGAAGGTCATCCACGAGGCTCGACAGGGGTTTGCCGCTCGTCGCCATCAGGTCGAGGACCAACGCCATGCCGACCAGGCTATCCCGAACCCAGCCGATCCGAGGGTCGATGACTCCGCCATTCCCTTCGCCGCCGATCACGGCGTTCGACGCCTGCATCCCCTCGACCACATTGATCTCACCCACGGGGGTGCGGATCACCTCGCAGCCGAAGCCTTTGGCGACCTCCTCGGCGGTTCGGGAGGTCGAAAGGTTCATCACGACCGGGCCGGTCTGCTGGCCGAGTCGGTGCTGGACGCAGAGGGCGAGCGTCAGTTCCTCGCCGATGTAGCGGCCCGTCTCGTCGATGATCGCCAGCCGATCGGCGTCGGGGTCGAGCGCGAAGCCAATGTCGGCTCCAATGGCCGGAATGATGGCCGTCAGCTCACGAAGGTTCTCCTCGGTCGGCTCAGGAATGTGGTCGTAGAGGCCATCCGGTTCGCCTCCCAGGAGGCGCAGATCGCATCTTAGTTGCCGGAGCAGCCAGTCGGCCAGCCGCCCGCCCGCCCCGTGGCCGGCATCGACGACGACCCGGAACCGTTCCCCGCGGATCGCTCGGAGATCGACCAGGCCCAGAACCTTCGCGGCGTGAGCGACCTTGATCGACTCGTCCCGAACGATCGTCCCGAGACGGTCGAAGGGAACCCAGCGAAACGCCCGCCGTTCGAAACGGTCGAGCATGGCCCGCCCCTCGTCCCGACCGAGAACCGAGCCGCTCGCCTGGAAGAACTTCAAGCCGTTGTACTCACTCGGGTTATGGGAGGCGGAGATCTGAATGCCGCCGTCGGCCCCTTGCTCCCGGACCAGGAAACCAACGGTCGGTGTCGGTGTCGGGCCGAGCGACTGAGCATGGCAGCCCGAGGCCGAGAGACCAGACAGGACGGCGCCGAGCATCATCTCGGCCGAGCGTCGGCCGTCGTGGCCGACGAGGATCGTGGGAGCCTCCTTCCCCGACCGAGCGACGACCTCCGCCGCATAAGCCGCCGCGAAGGCCGTTACATCGACCGGATCGAGCCCATCGCCGATGATCCCTCGAAGTCCCGAGATGCTCGCAATCCGAGTCCCCATGCCGTGCTGCCTTTCGATGAGAAGCGGGCCGAGCCGACCCGGTCGGACCCACTCGTCAAACTCTAAGAAACAGAGAGCCCACCGGGCAAGCCGATCATGGGTTTGGGCACTCGACCGGGCAAGTCCCTGGCTGGTCCACCGTGAGGTTTCGGGTGCCGACGCCAGAAACCTTGCGTACGTCCGAAGGCCCCAGGAATTGTTCCGAAGGGCTTCGGAATGCTCAAGAGGCTCCAACCTCCTGGAAGGCCAGGGGTTTGGAGCGATCGCCTGAGGAGGGGAGACTGGCGGCCGGGTGGCTCGGCACAACTCCTGCCGTATGCTTGCGGAGCCGAAGGGAACGGATCTCTCGGGTGGGTCGCGACGGAGCGATCGAACCGGAACCGTCGATTGAGGTGAGTCCCTTTGAACGAGGCCCGAGCCATGCCCCTGAGAAGCCGAGCCGGCACGCTGCTTCTGCTGATCGGTGGACTGGCCCTGGTGGGTTGGATGGGCTACGCCCTGACCTACCGAGGTGACACGTCCGGCTCCGATCGCCGGGTCGGCGGCGTGGCCGACGTGGCGGTCTTCCTGCCCGAGCGGGCCGACTGGGCCGAATTCCGCGCAGGGGTCTTCGTCTGCCAGCGCCGGGGATTGCTGGGCGAGGTGGTCGAGGACCTGAACACGATCACCTTCCGGACCCCCGAGCACGGCCGAGAGGTCCGGCTTTCCTGGTTCGAAGGGGGGGGCGTGGTCACGACTCGGGATCGGGTCAACCGCCTGATTGATCGGCCCATCGCGCCGATGGCCTTCATCGGTTCCAGCAACACGGTCCTGACGGCTGGCCTGGCCGAGGCGCTGCACGATGCGGTGGATCACCGTCGAGGAGCGGGTCAGCGGCCGGACCCGGTCTTGCTGGTCCCCTGGGCGACGACGGTTCGGGTCGATCGGCCGGGGGCGGCGTCCTTGCCGTTGCTCGACCTCTATCCGGGGCGCACCTTCCGCTTCTGCCCGAACAACCGGCAGGAGGCGGAGCTGGTCTCCCGGGTCGTCTCCGATCAGGAGGGGGAGCCGGTCGGCGCGGTCTTGATGGTCGATGGCAACGACCCGTACTCCCGGGATCTGGCCGAGGGGTTCGAGCGGGCGATTGACCTGGTCGCTCCGGAGGCGAAGGTGCTGATCCGACGGCTCGACCTGTCCTCTCCCGGTCTGGTCGGCTCGGACGACCGACCGGGGCCGGCCGAGCTGGAGGAGGCCGACCTGATCTGGCGGTTCGTGGCCGAGGCGCCGGGAGAGGGACCGGTCTGGGCCGTCTTGCCGTTGCAAGGGAGCCCGACCCGCCGGATGATCCGGGCCCTGGTCGATCGTTCCGGACCGATCGGCCCTGGGGTGCTGGGGCGGTTGCACGTCCTGTGTGGCGACGGTATCGGCCGGACGACTCTGGATACGCTGGCCGGGCGCTGCACGCTGCCGGTCTGGTGCGTCTCGTCGGGCACGCTGCCGGAGGATGAGGGGCAGCCGGCCGACCTGGGGGCCTCGCAGATCCCGGCCGAAATCATCGCCGCCCTGGCCCGAGTGCTCGATCAGCCCGGCCCGCCGCCGGACCTGGCCTCGGCACTGGTCGAGCTGGACGTGTCGGCCGAGGACCCGGCAGCCTTCGGCCGATCGC
This sequence comes from Tautonia marina, assembly GCF_009177065.1. NCBI lineage: Bacteria > Pseudomonadati > Planctomycetota > Planctomycetia > Isosphaerales > Isosphaeraceae > Tautonia > Tautonia marina. Next base: position 3,393 of record NZ_WEZF01000023.1, on the reverse strand, counting down.
TGGCCTTTGAGCCTTCGGGAGAGCGCCGGGCGGCCGACCTCGGTCATGTCCTGGCAATCGTTCCGGGCCGATCCGAGGTGCTTGCCTTCGGCCCTCCTCGTGTGCAGGACCTGGGCGGCGAGCCCCGATCCCGTCGATCGCTGGCCGGTGCCCGACCGGCCGACGACGCTCGGACAATCCGATAGAACGCCGATCGGCTCGGAATCGTCGGTGGGGCGAAGCCTCCGGACGGGGAGCGCTGTTGCGACCGGATTCTGCGATTGAGGGTGGGAAGCATGCCCCGCGACGGGGGCCGACCCAGTAGACTGGTGAGGGTTCATTGGTGTTGCGGTTCTGCTCGGGGTCTGCCTGGGTTCGGTCGAGGTGATCGTGATCTTGCGGAACTCGATGACGGCTGCGTTGTGTGGACCTTTGCCCGATGTCCCTAGCCCGACGCCTGGCGGACGCGACCCGAAAACCGGTGGAGACGCTCGGAGCGCCGGGGATGATCGTGGGGGTCGTCTCGGTCGCGGCCCTCGGGTTCAGCCTGATCGTCCTGGCCCGCGAGTACGACCTGCTGCGGAGGACCGGCCGGGAGGTCTCGGAGCGGGCGATCGAGTCGTGGGCCCGGGCGACTCCGGTCGATGAGGTTGGCCGGACCCTGCCCGACTATGCCGACGCCTGGCGATCGGAGCCGGACGACCCGACCTTGCTCAGTCGGGTCCGCGAGGCCCTGGCCGCGCTTGGCGGGTCGACGGAGCTGCGCGACCCTCGGTTTGCCGTCGTGTCGGTGGAGCGTTTGGAGCTGTCGCTCGAGAACGGCCCTGTCGTCGCTTCGTGGGTCAGCGAAACCCCCTCGATGCCGGGGATCGAGGCCGAGGAGCGTCGGTTGATCCTGCTCGACGGGACCCCGGAGGCAGGCTCGGCGGTGGTCCTGATCGTCGGCTACCGGGCGGGGGCGTTGGTCGAGGAGGCGCTGTCGGAACTGGAAACGTCGTATCGGAGGCTCCTGCTGGCGGTGCTGGGGTTGTCCGGGTACTCCTTGCTTTGCCTGCTGGCAATGGTGCTTCAGGTCCGGATTCTCAGCGACCGGGCGGCCCGCGAGTCGGCCCAGCGAGCGACGCTGGATCTGGCCGACCGGACCTGTCACGAACTGGGGAACGTCGTCTTCGTGCTGGCCAACGAGCGCCGGAATCTGGCGGATCACCTGGACCAGTTCGACCGCCTGCTCGACCGCCTGCCCGACGCCCTGGCCGACGCCGTGACCGATGCCGGCATCGAGTCGTCGAAGGTCAACCGGGTCCGTCGCGCCTTCGAGCGTCGCCTGGCCGATGAGGGGCTCGACCCCGAGGTGGACCTGCGAACCGGCTCGGCCATTGCTCGCGACGTGGCCCGGCAGATCAGCGTTTGCTCGCAGTACATCGCCCTGACGGTTCGAGAGCTGGACGGCTACTTGAAGCAGTCATCCCTTCCGGTCGAGCCGGTGCCGATGCTCGTCGGTGAGGCGATCGACGAGGCTCTGACCCTGCTCGGCCCCCGGATCGAATCGGCCTCGGCCACGGTCGATCGCCCTTCTGCCGAGGGGCTAGATTTGAGGGTCCGGGCCGATCGCCGATTGCTCGTCCACGCCCTGGTCAACCTCTTGAAGAACGCGCTGGAAGCCACCTCGACGACCCCGACCGGCGACCCTCCCCGGATCACCCTGTCGAGCGATCGGGATGGCTCCCTCGTCCGGATCGGCGTCCTTGACAACGGCCCCGGTGTCCCCGATTCGGTCGCCCCCCGCCTCTTCCAACCCGGCATCTCGACCAAAGGGGCTGGCCGCGGCCGAGGCCTGGCGATCGCCTCCGACTCGATCCGAGCCCAGGGGGGCACCCTCCGCCTCGCTCCGTCCAACGGTTCCGGGGCCTGTTTCCTGATCGAGCTTCCCGCCGCGAACGACGAGTCGGTGTGAACGGGGCTGGGAACGGGATCGGTGCGCTTCGGTGCGCCGAGCGACTTTGTGTCCTGGAAAGGACTTACGTCGCAAAAATGGGTTCGCTCCGTCACGGTGCGCTGGTCCGACGTGTTGGGCGGGTGCCAGGGGCGAAACCGAACGAGGGGGTGGCAGGTGCGCCAGGCGTTGCGCTGCCTGGTGCGCTTTGGAGGAATCGCGCAAGTTACTGTCAAATTTCAGGTTATCAAAGAACGGGGTGTTCGTTTCGGGAAAAGGTCGGTTGTGCGGAGGACTGGGCAACGGACGAGTGGTTGATGTTGGGGGGGCACGACCGGTTGGCCGGCTCGGCGGTGGGGTCTGGGTCGGAACGCGAAAGGTCACTCCCTTGATATGATCGGGAAAATGAGGGGGAATAAGCTTGATTTGTGGGAAAATCTGAGGAGACGACAAAGGGGATGAACGAGCCAACGAAAAGCGAGGCTCGGTGGGGGGCTGAATGAGTCGGTTCCCTTGGCGGGAATTCCGAGCTGAGGTGCTTTGAGATCACCGGTTCACCAAGCCTCGTTGTGCTCTGCAAAGGTAAGGCGGGATGGCGGATCACTCGAAGATCGAATGGACGGATGCGACGTGGAACCCGGTGAGGGGGTGCACGAAGATCAGCCCGGGGTGCGCACATTGCTATGCGGAGACGTTTGCGGAGCGGTTTCGGGGGGTGCAGGGGCATCCGTATGAGCAGGGGTTTGATTTGAAGCTCATTCCGGGGAAGTTGCTGGAACCGCTGAGGTGGTCGAAGCCGAAGATGGTGTTTGTGAACTCGATGAGCGACCTGTTTCACAAGGAGGTGCCCGAGGATTACGTGATGGCGGTCGCGGAGGTGATGAGGAAGGCGAAGTGGCATACGTTTCAGGTGTTGACGAAACGGTCGGAACGATTGAGGGAGATGTTGGGGACGAGCTTGAAGGACCTCGCGGCCGAGTCGCACATCTGGTGGGGGGTGAGTGTCGAGAACAGGAAGCACGGCTTGCCGAGGATTGAGCATTTGAGGGAGGCGCCGGCCGCGGTCAGGTTCTTATCGGTGGAACCGTTGCTGGAAGACCTGGGAGAGGTGGACCTGTCGGGGATCGCGTGGGTGATCGTCGGCGGAGAGAGTGGGCATGGAGCCCGGCCGATGCAGGCGGATTGGGTGCGGAGCCTGCGCGATCAGTGTGAGGCGGCGGGGGTGCCGTTCTTCTTCAAGCAGTGGGGCGGCGTAAGGAAGAAGGCGGCGGGGCGGGAACTTGATGGGCGGAGCCACGACGATCGGCCCGAGCCGAGCAGGGTGGCGATGGCAACGCTCGAGGAACGGACGGCCTTGATCCGTGCCTGGGAATTGCAGGCGTCAGCGACCTGAACCCGTGTGACAGGTCGTTTCCTTCTTCCGCCTTCTTCCTTCGCTCCTGATTGCAGGCGTCAGGACCGGGTGGCCCGGGTTCCGCGCA